>JAQCKL010000346.1 GCA_027592485.1 Cyanobacteriota bacterium | reverse complement strand
CGGTAAACTTTAACTGACTACTCCCTTCCACAACAACTCCTGTTCTCAACCCCTGTGACACTTACGCCCGTTGAACTAAGCGTTGCATCTAAATCTGCTCTGCAAGCAAGAATTTGCATCCAATCTTCTCCGGTTGCCCCCGTCACCCCACCGTGAAATTTCAACCCCAAGCCATGATTTTCGACACCAAGCAAAAACAATCCTGGTTCGTTTTCCATAGGGGGCTGCACCGCTCAACCTTTGCCCTATTCGCCATCTCGTCCTATGGTGAAGGGGCAAAAGCCATTTCAAAGAAATACTTTTCAAAAAAATGAACAGTGCAATGCGAAAGCGACATCTGAGCAAGGTTTTGGTCCTCGGGCTCAGCATGTCCTTTTTGGCGGCCTGTAATGGCGGTCAACAAACAACCGAGGATGAAGGCGGCAGCAATGGGACCGTGACCGTCCTGGGAGTTGTTGTGGGTGAGCAACAAGAAAAATTAGAAGCTGCCCTCGCCCCCTTTGAAGCAGAAACCAATATTGATGTGGTGTACGAGGGTACCGACGCCTTTGCGACCCTATTACCCGTGCGGGTGGAATCCGGAGATGCGCCTGATGTGGCCATGTTTCCCCAACCCGGTCTGATGACAGATTTCGCCGCAGCGGGACAACTTATTCCCATCACAACGTTTTTAGATCGAGCCGATTTAGAGACTGCCTTTTCCGATGATTGGCTAACTCTGGCAACTATCAATGATGAGCTGTACGGAGTGTGGTTTCGAGCATCGGTGAAAAGTCTCGTCTGGTATAACCCCCAAGCCTTTACTGCCAAGGGCTATGCTGTGCCGACCACCTGGGATGAACTGATAGCACTAAGTGACCGCATCGTGGCCGGGGGGGAAACGCCCTGGTGCCTGGGCCTAGAAAGTGGTGATGCCACGGGCTGGGTCGGCACCGACTGGGTAGAAGACATCATGCTACGGACCGCTGGGCCAGCGGTATATGACCAGTGGATCACCCACGAAATCCCCTTCAATTCGGAGCCTGTCAAAGCCGCCTTAGAACAGTTTGGGGACATTGTTCTGAATCCAGACTACATCTCTGGGGGAACTGTCGGAGCCATTAGCACGCCGTTTGGTGACTCCATTCTGGGCCTCTTTGACGATCCACCTCGCTGTTACCTGCATCGTCAGGCTAGTTTTATTGCCAGCTTCTTACCCGAGGATGTGGTACCGGGCGAAAACGTGGCGGTCTTTTCCCTGCCGGGCATTGATCCAGAATTTGGCACCCCTGTGCTAGTGGCGGGGGATGTGTTCGGCATGTTTAACGACACTCCAGAGGCCCGCGCCTTTATGGCGTATCTGACCACGCCAGCAGGGCACGAAATCTGGGCCTCGTTGGGCGGGTTTATTTCGCCCCATAAAAATGTGAGCTTGGATGTGTACCCGGATGAGGTTGCCCGTCAGCAGGCAGAAATTTTGGCGAATGCTGAGATTGTGCGGTTCGATGGTTCCGATATGATGCCGGGGGTAGTCGGCACGGGCACCTTCTGGAGCGGCATTGTGGACTATGTTGGGGGAGATGAGGTGGATAGCGTCCTCACCGATATTGAATCCAGTTGGCCGACTGAGTAACGCCAAAGGTCTTCGTTAGGTTAGGGAAAATGAGGTGTCACCCCACCTCTCTAGGCGCAAATGCGATCCCAGGGGTGGTAAATGGGGCGGATGCCTCCCCTAACCGACGGAACGATTGACAGAAGAACACCATTACGGATGTAGCGCCATGCAAGATACCTCGAATATCCTGCGGCTCTTGAGTGCGATCTCCGCCATCATCTTCGGTTCCGGTGGCATTATTGCCCTGTTTTATGTCGCTAATATTGCGGTAAATCGGTTGCCCAGCCAAGCGCGATCGCGCATTTTACCCTGGGTTTATATGACCCCAGCCCTCCTAGTGTTAGGGGCATTTTTGGTCTTGCCGACGATTCGCACCATCATCATCAGCTTTATGGATCAGAGATCGCAAAGCTGGGTCGGGCTGGACAATTATCATTTTGCCTTCACCAATGCGGCTATGCTGACCGCCTTCCGCAACAATATTTTGTGGTTGGTACTGGTAACAGGCCTCAGCGTTAGCTTAGGGCTGTTGATAGCGGTGCTGATGGATCGAGTGAAATATGAGCCCCTCGCCAAGACGCTGATCTTTCTGCCAATGGTGATTTCCTTTGTGGGGGCCAGTGTCATCTGGCGATTCATGTATGCCTACCAACCCCCTGGGATCGATCAGATTGGCCTCTTGAATGCGATCGCCGTCTCCCTCGGCTTTGAGCCCATTGGCTGGTTAGTGAATAAGCGCATCAACAATTTTGCCCTAATCACCATCATGATCTGGTTGCAAACGGGGTTTGCCATGGTGCTGCTGTCCTCAGCGGTGAAGGGCATTCCCAAAGATGTGATTGAGGCGGCCCGGATGGACAGGGCCAGTGAATTTCAGATTTTCTGGCGCATCACCATCCCCATAATTAGCTCCACCCTCCTCGTTGTCTCCACCACCATTGTCGTGTTGGTCTTAAAGGTATTCGACATCGTGTTCGTCATGACCGGGGGCAACCTGGATACCGAAGTCATCGCCAGCCGCATGATCAAGGAAATGTTCAACTTCCGCAACTTTGGTCGGGGTAGTGCCATTGCCGTGATTCTGCTCCTCGCGGTCATCCCGGTGATGGTGGCTAATATTCGACGATTTCAGCAGCAGGAGGCAAACCGGTGATCCCATCGCCCGACCCCCGATCGCGCCGCCAACCCACCCTGTTCAGGCGGCTAGAGCAGATTTTCACCACGGCTCCCGTTCATATTGTTGTGATCGCGATCACAGTCCTGTGGACACTGCCCACAGCAGGGCTGCTGATCAGCTCCTTTCGCCAACCGGATGCCCTCCGGGAAAGCGGCTGGTGGACGGTCTTTACACCACCGTTTGAGCCAGGACAATTCCATCTGGGCAACTATGCCGACGTATTGGCCAGCGAGGGCATGGGGCAAGCTTTTTTGAATAGCTTGATCATCACCATTCCCGCCACGGTAATGCCTATCGCGATCGCCACCTTCGCCGCTTACGCCCTCGCCTGGATGCAGTTTCCGGGGCGACAATTGCTGTTTGTCATGATTGTGGGTCTGTTGGTGGTGCCCTTGCAAATGACGCTGATTCCTGTGCTGCGGGTCTACAGCACCCTAGGTCTATCCGGCACTTTCCTTGGCGTGTGGCTGGCCCACACCGGGTACGGGATGCCTTTCGGCATTTATCTGCTGCGGAACTACATCGGCACCCTACCCCGAGATTTGATCGAAGCGGCGGCGGTGGATGGGGCCTCTCACCTGAAAATTTTTACGCGCATCATAGTGCCGCTATCCACCCCCGCGATCGCCTCCTTTGCGGTATTCCAATTCCTCTGGGTGTGGAATGACCTATTGGTTGCTCTGGTCTATCTCGGCGGCAATCAGAATGTGGCTCCCGTAACGTTGGTGTTGCGCAATTTGGTGGGTGATCGCGGTCAAGACTGGCATCTACTCACCGCCGGGGCTTTCATTTCCATGATTATTCCGTTGCTCGTCTTTTTCGCCCTGCAACGGTACTTTGTTCGCGGTTTATTGGCAGGTTCAGTAAAGGGATAATGGCGCATATCGTATTCGAACAGGTCACGAAAAGCTACGACAACGGTTTTGTTGCGGTCAAAGATCTCAACTTAGACATTGGCGACGACGAGTTTCTCGTCTTAGTGGGGCCATCAGGGTGTGGCAAAACCACCTCCCTGCGAATGTTAGCGGGGTTGGAATCCATCAGTAGCGGCAACCTGTACATCGATGGTCAGCGGGTAAACGATAAGTCCCCCCGAGAACGGGACATTGCCATGGTGTTTCAGTCCTATGCGCTGTATCCCCACATGAGCATTTTTGAAAACATGGCCTTTAGCCTGCAACTGCAAGGCACGCCGAAGGCGGACATTCGCCAACGGGTGCAGGCCGCTGCCACTCAACTGGGAATCGAAGAATTGTTGGATCGCAAGCCCAAGCAGCTTTCGGGGGGGCAGCGACAGCGGGTGGCCGTGGGGCGGGCGATCGTGCGGGATCCGTCCGCCTTCCTCATGGATGAGCCTCTCTCTAATCTGGACGCCAAGCTGCGGGTACAAGCCCGAGCAGAACTCAGTAAATTACACAAAAAGCTATGCACTACCTTTATCTATGTCACCCATGATCAGGTAGAAGCCATGACCATGGGCAGCCGCATTGCCGTCATGAATCAGGGCATTTTGCAGCAGGTCGATACGCCCCAAAACCTTTACGAACACCCTAACAATGTCTTCGTTGCTGGGTTTATAGGCAGTCCCGCCATGAACTTTTTTAAGGCCACACTGCACCCTGAGGGAGACGCGTTATTCATTAAGGCCGGTGCTTTGCGGGTCCCTATACCCGCGGCAGCGCGATCGCGCTATCAGTCCTATGTTGGGACTCCCATCATCTTTGGGATTCGGCCTGAAAATATCTACACGCCGGAATACGCCCCCCCAGGCATTAACCCGTTTTCCATTGAGGCCACTGTCTCCGTGGTGGAAATGATGGGTCATGAAATCATCGTGTATCTTACCCTGGCAGACGGGCATGAGTTCTTAGCCAGGGTTGATCCGAGATCGCGCTTGACGCCCGGCGAAGCCATCCGTGTCAACCTTGACTTGAACCGCTTCCACTTGTTTGACCCAAGCTCTACCCACGTCTTGGCGTAATGCTAAACTTCACAGCCCTCGTGACCGAAGGAACATTATCGTCGCGATCGCCCTTTTCATCACCTTCTCGCTGGCAGCTTGCAGGCGATCTTCGGCATGGAAAGGGATTTCGAGACCCAGGCTCAATCAGCTCAGAAGCATGTTCCAATAATTCGCTGTAAGTCCTGAATTCATCGACTTCGACCCCAGCCAAGGCATATCGGAATTATGCCTCTGGCTATTTGGATGGCAACTGTGACTGAATAAAGCTGTATCCACGATCAAACCGTGGAATCATTCTACAGTTGAGACGTCTAAGTTCATTAATGATATCAGGGCTATCAAAGTCTTTGGAATTTCGATTTAAAAAACAAGCCTTTTCTGGCAAATCCTGCCGTAGATGAGTAATAACTGATGCATAGACAAGTGCATCTTGCGGTGTTAAGTCGTAAGTATTTTCATGGGAGGCTGCTTCACTCAATATATTGGCATTTAGTACAACAACTTCTCCAACTTTAAGGAGTCGATCTCGACATTGAATAAAGCGATGTCGTTCTTCCTCATTACTTTGAATCATCAAACTAGCAATATCCTGAATGCTCTTGATACGGCTTGCATAAGAGGTTGTCCGTAAGAGGATGTTTGAAAAGTCGGTCTTGAAGTAATAAAAGCTCTCAGGGTATAAGTTGCGACAAGT
>JAQCKL010000345.1 GCA_027592485.1 Cyanobacteriota bacterium | reverse complement strand
TGGCTGTTGCGGCTTGAGGTGGCGTTGCTGTTTCTTCGGGAACGTTGGCTCCCGGCATGATCAGGATTTGCCGCAGGGCATCCCGATATTGGGGATTGAGGTAGCGCTTTTGCAGGGCTTGCCATTGCCCCCAAGCCTGGTAGCGGCTCTGGGTGAGTCGGGTTTTGAGGGTGGGGAGTTTGGCCTTCCATTTAGGCACTGCTTTATCCAAAAAGGCAGCCAGCACCAGGCTATCTTGTAAGTTGCCGAGAATGTCTTGCAGGGCTTGGAAATTAGCCAGATCTGTGTCGAGGCGATCGCCATATTGAGCCGCCACCAGTTGAAGCTGATACCGCACCCGCTTCACCTGTTTACGCAAGCTGTGGAGTTTGGGTTGATCAACCCAGGCATCAATCGCGTCAGGGTCCATGGCCTCCATGGGTTGGGGCTGGCCCTGGGCGGGTGCAGTGGCGATCAACCAGCCTGGATGGAGCCATAGGTGACTGAGCAAGGGCACCGTCAAATCGGGTAAAACCATGGCGGCGGGCAGTGTCCCCAGGTCACCACAGTTGGGGGTTTGGGTCCATTTTGTCAGACGGGTCGTGAGCCGTTGGTAGCGATCGCCCTTTAGGGCGGCCTTGACTTGCTTTAAAGCCCGTTTGCGCTGCTGGCGCAAATATTTGAATCCCTTTTGCAGGGCCTGACCTTCGATCTCAGGTAGATCGGGGAGGTACTGTTGCCGCAAGAGATTGGCGATGACATCCAAATCTCGCAGGCCACCGAGTTTGCGACCAAGGTTGGCCACATCCGCTTCACGGGCCGATTTCGGCAGATCCAGCACCGGTTCAAACACCTGCATTGCGGTTCTGAGCCGCCGCATCCCCACCCGCATCTGGTGCAAGTCTTCAGGATCCTGATCCTTGAGCACCGCTTTTTGGTAGCGGGTTGTCTTGGATAGGTAATTGCCGATGGCTTCGGTGGCGAGGGATTCCAAAGTGGTAGGGCGGGTCATGGTGGCCTCATCGGACGCGGTTTCCTTCATTAGGCAACCGCTTCAGGGAGCTCAGGCCGCAACTTAATCTTTAGTTAATCTTCCTGGCGATCCGCTGATGGCCCATAAATGAATTTTGTAGTTTTTGTAGTATCTGTCGCATATACTGAAGAAATGCGTTTAAGGGACAGGGGGTATGGCTCAGCTTCTAGATGTAGTTAAATACTACAGGAATTATCGAGCGATCGCGATTGTCAGCATTGTGGCTAGCAGTGTCTTTGAACTTTTGGATTTGGTGGTGCCCTACGCGATCGGGCAGCTCCTCAATGTAGTCTCCCAGGAGCCTGTGGATGGCGGGGTGCAAGCTTTCGTCCATCAACTCGGTGTCTGGTTTAGGGTTCCGGCCACCCAGTCCCTTACCCTGGCCGTATTGCTGGGGGCGATCTTTATAGTGACGGTGCTGCGGGCTCCGATTGAGCCCTGGTTAGGGGTGTGGTTCCACTGGGGCATCGCCCTACGTAGCCGTCGAGACCATGGGGAGCAGGTGATCCGTAAATTGCTGAGCTTGCCTTTGGGGTTCTATGACGAGCACAACCCCGGACGCATCGCCGGACGGGTGGCGCGGGGGCTGTCGAACCACACCTGGACCTATCCCGAAATCGCTGGGCAGTTCATTCCCAAGCTGGTGCGGGTGCTGGGTATCTTTGCCGTGATTGGGTGGATCGACTGGCCCATTGCCCTGGCTTTCCTGGTTTCCTTTGCCATGATTCTGACCTATAGCTGCCGCGATTTGGTGCGGCTCAACCGCAAGGAGCAAAACCTCGATCGCTATATGGAAACTACCGAAAGCCGCACCTCAGAAATCATCACCAACATCAAAACCGTTAAGGCCTTCGCGGCAGAAAGGGAAGAAATCAAGCGTCAACAGCGACGGCTACGGCGAGAGCTGACCCTGGTGGAGCAGGTGATCCACAAAGGCTATGTGGCGCTGATGACCTGGCAAGAGCTGGTGGTGCAGAGCTGCGTCTTTGGCGTGTTGGTGCTGACCCTAATGGCGACCCTGCGGGGGCAGATTTCCTTAGGGCATTTCATTACCACCCTGACGGTGTCGAGCATGGCCTACGCCGAGCTGGAGCCGATCAGCAATCTGGCGGAGATCTTTGCCCGTCGCTATGCCTCGATGCTGCGATTCCATGAGTTTTTGCAGCTGCCTACCGGCATTGAGGCGGCCAGTGTGGCTCAGCTAGACCAGCCCCGCCCCAGCTATCAATTCACCGGTAAGGTGCATTTTGAGGGGTTGGGTTTTGGCTACAACCCTGATCAGCCGATCCTGAAGGACATCAATCTACTGATTCAACCCCGACAGACGGTGGCGTTAGTGGGGCGATCAGGCTCGGGTAAATCCACCCTGGTGAAGCTGCTCTTTCGGTACTTTGAACCCCAGCAGGGGCGCATTTTGATCGATGGGGAAGACCTGCGCCAACTGGATGTGACGGGGTATCGGCGGCGGTTGGCGATCGTTCACCAAGAAGTAGATGTCTTTAACGGCACCCTGCTCGACAACCTCACCTACGGCAACCCTGGTGCTAGTCGGGAACAGGTAGACGAAGCCTGTGCCATTGCCCGCGTGGATGAGTTCATTCATCAGTTGCCCCAGGGCTATTTCACCATCGTGGGCGAACGGGGGGTGCGTCTCTCGGGGGGACAACGACAGCGGTTGGGCATTGCCCGCGCCCTGCTAGTGGATCCGGATGTGTTGGTCTTTGATGAGGCCACATCCAGCCTGGACTACGAGTCGGAGCGGGCCATCCAACTGGCAATGAAGGGTATCCTTGGTACCCGCACCACCCTGATCATCGCCCACCGGCTGAGTACGGTGCGGGATGCGGATGTGATTGTGGTGTTGGATCAAGGGCGGATTCTGGAAATGGGCAACCATGGGACTCTGCTAGCCCAGGGCGGTCTCTATCACCGGCTGCACACTCTGCAGGAGACCGGCGATCTCCTAGCCTAGGGCTTGCCCCTTGGCATTTTCAGCTTGCACCGTAACGGTGCAAGCCTGTTGCGGTTATGCGGGGACGATGCCCTCGGGCAATCCGTGAATGTATTGGGAAATGGTGCCGGGATGGGTTAGCCAGACGCGATCGCTATCTTGCGCAGCATCTTTTGCAATATGTTCTAGCGCCCGCCGCAGGTGCTTGAGCCGAAAGGGCTGCCCCATGATGTAAGCATGGAGGGCAATCCCAAACACCAGTGGTTGTTTCACCGATTGCGCCTTCATCTCGTCATATTGATCAATGATCATGTCGGCGAAGACAGGGGCATCGGTGCGGCGCACGGCGATCGCCGGAATGTCGTTAATTTCTTGGGGGTAGGGCATTGCCAAAATCCGGCCCTGGCGCGTCTTGAACCAAACCGGCTGGTCGTCGCAGCACCAGTCCAGCAGGTAGGTATAGCCCGCCTCTTGCAGCAGGTCCGGGGTGAAGTCGCTCTGATCAATCCATGGCCCTAGCCAGCCCTCCGGTGTTTGGCCCTCATGGTGGGCCAGGGTGTCGGTGGTCTCGCGAATCAGCTCCGCCTCTTCATCTTCGGGCAGATAGCTCTGCCGCTCTGAATTGGTACGGCCATGGGCAACGATTTCGCTTTTGCGATCGCGAAAGGCTTGCACCACCTCCGGGCAGTAGTCATAGAGGGTGGAATTGACCAGGGCTGTAACCGGTAAATCTAGGCCATCAAAGAGTTCCAACAGCCGCCATACCCCCACCCGGTTGCCATAGTCCCGCCAGGCGTAGTTCAACACATCAGGTTGGGGACCACCGGGAGCCAGGGAGGCCCCGAGCCCTTCCCCAAAGGCAAAGTGCTCTAGGTTGAGGGCCACATAGACCGCCAGTCGCTTCCCGCCAGGCCAACTGTAATCGGGGCGATGGGCGATCGCGCTATAGCCATACCGGCCATGACTGGATAACTGCAAGGTCAACCTCTCTCTTCTCTCGATCTTTTCTGTGGGGGCGCTTTCCAGCGATGTACACCAGCTTTATCACACTGCTGGCCAGGGTGCTGATTAGATGTCGCAAACCCGTGTCGCTCAATGTCCCCCATCGCTGGCCCTGAGGCCACAGCCCCTGAGCAAATGGGTGTGCCTCGGAAAAAATCAGGCGTTGTGGCTATTAGCCCTGATCAAAAAAACGAGAGGCCATATGGCCTCCCGCTTTTTTGATTAATGAAGTGGTTAGTTCGCTGACTTAAGCAGCATTGGCCTTGCGCTTGGAAGCAGCAAATAAACCACCCACAGCCAGTAAACCTAGGAGAGTTGCAGGCTCAGGCACAGATTCGGAAGGACTGGGATCGAAATCAAAGGTCTTCGTGTGAGAAACGCCGTCATCAGCAACTACACCAGAGTCTCTGCCTGGGCCGAAGGAATAGGCGTAGCTTGTCTCTCCGTTAGCAATAACCTTGACAACCTCACTAAATGCAACATTTGCAAAGATCGGAATTAAGGCTGCTTCGAGATCATTATCTGGGTCTAAGAGGTTTGAGGCACTATCAAAGCCAGCCAAGCCGAAGGCAAAACCACCACCAGGCTTTTGCTGAACGTAAGCAATGTTAGGGTCACTCAACCGCTGTGCGATGCCATTAAAGGTTCCTAACCCAGGTACAGTCCCACCTTGAAACAGTAATGCGGAAAATACGGTTTGATTTAGTGCATCTCCTAAGCCACCAGCGTTAGGCAAAAGAGCGGCTTGTGCAGCGGCAGGAAGCGTGGCAATCCCAGTGTCAAGTTCTGATTGGTAAGCATCCAGCAGGCCAGCGAACCAAATGGGTGCAAGTGCGTTTGGCCCTGTAAACCAGTCATCAAACGTTAGGCTCTCGAAGACGACATCTTCCGTAGATCCGCCATCTTCAAAATCAACCGTTAAAGAAGCTGCATTGGCACCTTGAGCTTGAAACTCTCCCAGGGTCATATCATCGATATCACCAGGGACGACCTGATTCAGCTCAAGATTTCCACTGCCAGAGGTGGTGGAAAGTTCGTTTGCAATGGCGCTGGGGGTGGCAGGGCAAGTGCTGGTGACTCCACCAACTGCGCAAAACAATTCGACTGGCCGGGTGCCACCAGTCGTAAAGGTGATTGCAGAAGCAGGGGTGGCTAGAACGGTAGCCCCTGCTAAAACTGAGGCACCCACTAAAAGGGTTTTTAAAGGCTTCACCATCATATTGTCTCCGCGATTCATCTTATAGACCAGCGAGGGATGTTTACGTGGATGCCACCAATACACCCATAATGCCTAGCCAACTCATCCTTGATGTGAGTTTTGGCTTTTAAATGCATCCCAATCATAGACACCACAAAACCACCCTATGCAAAGTTCAAAGGGATTTATGTGAAGCTTCGATGAAGTTTGGCGACACGGCTTGGCAAACTTCAGGGAGAGAAAAATGAGTACTAGAGGTGTTTCTTAAGCAGGCATCATCA
>JAQCKL010000344.1 GCA_027592485.1 Cyanobacteriota bacterium | reverse complement strand
ACCCCATTACCCCACCACGCCTTAACGCCTCCAGCCCCCTAGCCCCCTTCCACCGTGGTTAACTTTTTCATCAAACGTCCGGTCCTGACGATCGTCTGCGCCTTAGTCATGTTGTTGATTGGGGTGATCAGCATCCCGACCCTACCGGTGGCCCAGTTCCCTGACATCAGCCCCACCCAGGTGAGTGTGCGGGCCGCCTATGTGGGGGCCGATGCTGAGACCGTAGAGAAGACCGTCACCAGTTTGCTGGAACGACAAATTAACGGGGTGGAGGGCATGCGCTACATGACCTCCAGCAGCACCAACAATGGGGTCAGCACCATTACCGCCACCTTCGATGGGGGACGGGACAAAGATATCGCCGCCGTGGACATTCAAAATCGGGTGTCTTTGGCGGAGCCCCAGTTGCCAGAACCGGTTCTGCAGCAAGGGGTCACCGTCAGCAAAGAGTCCAACAATATCTTGCTGGCCATGAGCCTCTATGCCGAGGACGACAGCTACGACAATATTTTTCTGAGTAACTACGCCGACCTTTACATCGTCGATGCCCTGCGGCGAGTTCAGGGGGTGGGCAATGTGGTCATCTTTGGGGAGCGCACCTACGCGGTGCGGCTGTGGCTCGATCCTCAGCGTATGGCCAGCCGCAACCTCACCGATCAGGATGTGGTGGATGCCTTGCGGGAGCAAAACATCCAGGTAGGAGCGGGTCAACTGGGGCAACCGCCTTCCCGCGAAAGTCAGCGCTACCAGATTGACCTGCGGGCGGTGAGCCGCTTCCAGTCGCTGGAGGACTTTGAAAACCTGGTGCTGAAGACCGATGACAGCGGCACCCTGGTCAAGCTCCAGGACGTGGGGCGAGTGGAACTGGGGGCCGAAGCCTATAGCTCCTTTCTACGGTTCCGGGGTCAGGAAGCGGTGGGTCTGGGGATCTTTCAGCTACCGGGCAGTAATGCCCTAGAGGTGGCTCGGGGCGTCAAGACGACCATGGCCGAGCTGGCCAGCCAATTCCCGCCCGGAGTGGAGTACGGCATCGGCTTTGACACCACCGAGTATGTCGAGCAGTCCCTGTCGGAGGTGATCTGGACCCTGATGCAGGCGGTGGGATTGGTGGTGCTGGTGATTTTCATCTTTCTCCAGGACTGGCGCACGACGATTATTCCGGCAGTCACGATCCCCGTTGCCCTGATCGGCACCTTTGCCATTGTCAAAATCTTTGGCTTCTCGATCAACAGCCTCACCCTGTTTGGTCTCACCCTGGCTACGGGCATGGTGGTGGATGATGCCATTGTGGTGGTAGAAGACATTTCTCGCAAAATTCAAGCCGAGGGCCGACCGCCAATGCGGGCCGCGATCGAGGCGATGCAGTCCCTGACGGGGGCGGTGATTGCCACATCCCTGGTGCTGATGGCGGTGTTTATTCCGGTGGCCTTTTTTCCGGGGACGACGGGGGCGCTATATCAGCAATTTGCCCTGACCATTGCCTTTGCGATCGCCCTCTCCACCTTTAATGCCCTGACCCTGACCCCAACCCTGTCGGGGCTATTGCTGCGGGCGAAGCCCTCCATGGGCGGCTGGCTCGGGGGGATATTTGATCGCTTTAACCGCTGGCTCGATTGGATTCGGGAGCGCTACCGCGCCAGTTTGGATGCCCTGAATCGGCTCAAAGTTTTGGTTTTGGCTGTGTTTGTGGCCCTGCTGTTTGCCACGGGCTGGCTCTATCAATCCGTCCCTTCCGCCTTTTTGCCGGACGAAGACCAGGGCTATTTCATTACTTTGGTGCAGTCTCCCGAGGGGGTTTCCCTCAACTACACCAGTGATGTAATGGGCAAGGTCGAAGACATTTTGCTGGAGCTGCCGGGGGTGAGGGCTACCTTTGCGGTGGGGGGCTTTGGCTTTGGGAGCGACACTGTCAACAACGGCGTGATTTTCACGACCCTACAGCCTTGGTCTGAGCGCGGCCCTGGCCAGTCGGCCCAGGCCCTAATTGGTCAGCTCTGGGGGCAAGTTTCACAAATCACTGAGGCGCGGGTGTTTCCGGTGAATCCGCCTTCTATCCAGGGTTTGGGGCAATTTGGGGGCTTCCAATATCAACTGCAAGATCGCCAGGGCAATCTCAGCCTAGATACCCTGATCCAGAAACTGGGGGAAATATTGGGGGCCGCCAACCAGCATCCGGACCTACAGGGGGTGTTTAGTACCTATTCTGCGGCTACGCCCCAGTTTTTGATTGAGGTGGATCGAGATCGCGCCAAAGCTCTCGATGTGAATATCGACGATATCTTTGGCACCCTCCAGACCTATTTAGGCTCCCGCTATGTGAATGATTTCATTCAAGGCCAGCGCACCTACCGGGTTTATGTGCAGGCGGATGAGCAATTCCGATCTAATCCCGATGATATTGCCAAGCTATATGTGCGATCGCAGCGGGATGTGATGATCCCCCTGGGCAATCTGGTCACCCTAACCCCCACCATTGGTGCCCAGGTGATCAACCACTACAACCTCTACCGCTCCATCGACATTAGCGGTGGGCCTGCCCCTGGGGTCAGTTCTGGGGATGCCTTGGCGGCGATGGAAGCCGTATCAGCCCAGGTGCTGCCCCCCAGCATGGGCTACGAGTGGTCGGGCAGCTCCTTAGAAGAGCTGGATTCCGGCAACCAGGCCCCCATCATTTTTGGTCTGGGGTTAGTGTTTGTGTTTTTGGTGCTGGCCGCCCAATACGAAAGTTTTGTCGACCCGGTGATCATTCTGTTTGCGGTGCCCTTGGCCGTACTGGGGGCGCTCCTAGCCCAAACCCTACGGGGGCTGCCCAACGATGTTTACTGCCAAATTGGCCTAGTGATGTTGATTGGTTTGGCCAGCAAAAACTCGATCTTGATTGTGGAGTTTGCCAACCAACTGCGAGATGAAGGGCAATCCATTGCCAAAGCCGCGTTTAATGCGGCAGAGCAGCGGATGCGACCGATTTTGATGACGGCGATCTCTACCCTCAGCAGTATTTTCCCCTTGGTGATTGCCACCGGGGCCGGGGCCGGTAGCCGTCAGTCCTTGGGGACGGCGGTGTTTGGCGGCATGTTCGTGGCGACGTTCTTGAGTCTGTTTGTGGTGCCGATTTTGTATGTGGTGGTGAAGCAATTGAGCGATCGCTATCTGGGTGGGAGTGGGGGCGATCGCTCTCAACCTGGCCCTGGCCCCATCGGCACCCCTGAGTCGGAGCAGGAGTTGGTTGCACTGAGCAGCCCGTTGAAATAGCCCTGCTCATCTCTCACCTTCACCCACCCTTCCTAGGGGACAATAGGTCCTAGAAAGCGTTTGTGGTAAATAATGACCCTTCAGGTTTACGGAATTCCCAACTGCGGTACCTGCAAAAAAGCGATGTCATGGCTCAACGGCCACGACATCGCCTATGACTTCATCGATACCAAAACCGCTCCCCCTAACCGCAACATGGTCCAGGCATGGGTAGCAGCCTTGGGTGCTAAGCCCATGCGTAATACGTCCGGTCAGTCTTACCGAGCCTTGGGAGACGCCAAGCAGACCTGGTCTGATGCCCAGTGGGTGGAAGCCTTTGCCCAAGACGCAATGTTGCTGAAACGCCCTTTATTCGTGAAGGACGGAACCGCTGTCCTGGTTGGCTTTCGCGCCCCAGAAGCGGTTTTGATATCCACCTTGGCAGCGTAAAATTACTGCACACTAAAGGAACTTAAGAAGCCTTCGACATCCACCTTGTCTTCTTCGCCTTTCGGGACCACGACCAACACTTGATAAAGGCGGTTCTCAAAGAGATACAAGTTGGCTGAGACCGTTGCCTTTTCCCCGTCACCGGTCTCAGCATCAATCACCAATGCCCGGCCAGGGTTGCCATTCAGGTCGATCGTATCTTCGCTAATCAACGTTCCCCCCACGTTCTGAACTGCGCCGTCTCGGCTGCCATTCAGGAGGGTCTCGGGGTCAGTTTGAGCCACCATCTCAGCGGGATAGTCCGAATAGGCGACCACATAGGCGGCATTACGATCTTCGGCAGTAAACGTGTGGATTTCGATGGGGCCTACCGCCGTATCAACGGACTGGTTATCTTCGACCAGGGTGATGGGGGTCTGAATGGTAAAGTTACCGCCTTCCGAGGCAAACTCCTCTAGCTTCGGAGCGGCAGTGTTGCAGGCAGTCACCAGCAGTAGGCTGAACAAAAAAGGGCGGAAAAACGGTTTTCTCATTTTGGGGATCTCCTCACCAAGGCATCAATATACAAAAAGGCCGGACCAATCTTTCAGCTACAGTACAGCCTCTCAGGACTTACACAGTAAAAACATCAGTAATTACCGATAGTTCTAAGAGCACCCCCCCATCAAAATTCCAGCTTGCTAGATATCGCGCTGCCCCCTTTGTTTAGGAAACCCAGAATCGCTCTGATCCCTAGTGCAGAAGCAAAGTCGCAGTCTAGTCCTAGCCGAACTGGCGACTGCCATGGCCGATGGGTCGGCTTTGCCTGGGTCGATTGGGGACTCCCCCATAGCATATTGGCTCGAAGCAGCGACAGGCTTTGGAGTGGGTGATTCCTAATGCCCGTAATCGTGCCGGAGTCAACCTGGTAGGTACACCCCTCACCCACGAGTATTTTCTCCGCCGCTATCGGGGCACCTATGGACTAGCGATCTCAGCGGGTCGAGGCTTTTTTCCGGACCCAAGCTCCCTTTAAAGGGCCTCCTCTGCTGTTGTGATTCTGCCTTCCCCGACATTGGTTGACCCGCAGTGGCCGCCAGTGGCTGGATCACGACCCATCCTCTAGTACCGGTTAAACAACACCTTGAACGGTTGCGGACAATTGCCCTGTATTGAGCACCCATAGCAATCCAGGATCCACCATAAATACTGGCCCGTGCCAACAGCAACCTCAATCAAAATAGATAGTCAGGGGCGATCAAGAACTAGACCAAAACGACTAGACTGCTCTTCTTTGAAACCTGTTTAGAATCAACATAAAATCTGCTTTGGATCCGAGGAACAGTGCCCGCCCCCAGACAAAACGTCTTAACAAGACATAGAATGCAAATGAAAAAGTCGTGCTCAGGACAACCAAAGCTAATTTTTGTTGCCCCAGATCTAATGCCATCAGGAGGTTTCTAAAGGGAATGTGCATGTACATGATCACCATTGAAGCCTGACCAACCGGAGCCATCTTTTGGGCGAGGCGAGGCACTTTTTGGGAAATTTGCTTTGAAAGATATACCAGCACAACAATCAGCCCTAATGCTGCCAACAGGCTCAGAACAGGAACGCCATAAACTCCTGCCTTCATATCATAGGGCAGAGAAGAATGTCGCCAGCCCAAGCTTCGATCACCGAAAACATAAAAGATGGCTGCAATGCAAACAGGCAAAGAAAGCAAATATACTCTTCTCTTTAGAGGATGTTTGAAAAGTTATTCGGTGTCAAAATCGCTACGCGAGTCGCCGCACC
>JAQCKL010000343.1 GCA_027592485.1 Cyanobacteriota bacterium | reverse complement strand
CTGCCTTGAGGCGCTCCTGACTTGCTTTGGGAACGCCTTTTTTTAGCTTGCTAGTCTAAACTCCAGTTATGGATGAGCCCAAGGAAAATCCGCTTTTCGATATAGTTTGGATGGTGGGGGTCCTGTTTTCCCAAGGTTAAGGTGACTATTTTGGCCACAACGATCGAGTCTCTGCTGACAGCGGATATTGCGAAACCAGCACGCTACTTAGGGAACGAGTTGGGGGCGATTCGTAAGCCTTGGGCCAGTGCCGCTGTCCGCTGGGTGTTGACCTACCCAGAGATCTATGAGGTGGGGGCCTCTAATTTGGGGCACATCATTCTCTATGGCATTTTGAATGCCCAGCCCCGGCAGTTGTGCGATCGCGCCTACCTCCCTGCGGCCGATCTGGTTCAGAAGCTCCGGGAGACCGACACCCCCTTGTTTGCGGTAGAGTCCCGGCGGGCTTTGACGGATTTTGATGTTTTGGGCTTCAGTTTGTCCTATGAGCTGGGGGCCACCAATATCTTGGAAATGCTCACCCTGGCTGGTATTCCCTTGACTTGGCGCGATCGCGCCTCAACCAATCCATCTGCCACCGGTACCGGTGAATGGCCCTTGGTTTTTGCCGGAGGACAAACCGCCACCTCCAACCCCGAACCCTACGCCGATTTTTTTGACTTTGTTGCCCTGGGAGATGGGGAAGAACTGCTGCCAGAAATTGGTTTAGTCATCGAAGAGGGTAAGGCTGCCGGTTTGAGCCGGGAGCAATTGCTGCTAGATCTGGCCCAAGTGCCAGGGGTATATGTGCCTCAGTTTTACGACATGGCTGCTGATGGGTCGGTCCACCCCAACCGGCCCGATGTGCCCAAACGGGTCTTGAGACGGGTGGCTACCCCCATCCCCTATTACGGCATTGGCTTGGTGCCCTATGTGGAAACCGTGCATGATCGCCTCACCGTCGAGATTCGCCGGGGTTGTACCCGAGGCTGTCGATTTTGTCAACCGGGCATGTTGACCCGTCCGGCCCGAGATGTAGCTCCGGACGATATTGTCAAAACCATCGAAACCGGTATTCGCGAAACGGGCTATAACGAATTTTCGCTCCTGTCCCTGAGTTGCTCCGATTACCTGGCGCTCCCTGCCGTTGGCTTAGAGGTCAAAAATCGCCTCAAGGATGAGAACATTTCTCTCTCGTTGCCCAGCCAACGGGTGGATCGCTTTGACGAGGATATTGCCCACATCATCGGGGGCACCCGCCAGACCGGCCTCACCTTTGCCCCCGAAGCGGGCACCCAGCGGATGCGGGACATTATTAATAAGGGTCTCACCAATGAGGAACTCCTGCGGGGGGTGCGGACGGCCTACGAGCAGGGTTGGAACCGGGTGAAGCTGTATTTCATGATTGGCCTGCCGGGAGAGACCGATATCGATGTCTTGGGCATTGCCGAAACGGTGCAGTGGTTGCAGCAGCAGTGCCGTCACCAGGGCCGCCGTCCTTTGGCGGTGAACCTGACGATCTCGAATTTCACCCCCAAGCCCCACACCCCCTTTCAGTGGCATTCGGTATCTACGACTGAGTTTCTACGGAAGCAAGCGCTGCTGCGGCAAGCGCTGCGGTCACTGCGGGGAGTAAAAACCAATTTCACCGATGTCCGGATCTCGGCCATGGAAGATTTTGTGGGTCGGGGCGATCGCCGGCTGTCGGCGGTGGTTTTACGGGCCTGGCAACTGGGGGCGGGGATGGATGCCTGGTGGGAGAACATGGAGCAGGCGTTTAAGGCCTGGACCCAAGCCATTGAGGAGTCGGACCTCTCCTGGAAGTATCGACAGGTGGAGGCAGGGGAATGGAACGTGATGGACACCTTGACCGGTGAGCACGATGTGAGCTTGAACGCCCCCCTGCCCTGGGACCACCTGGATACTGGCATCGATAAACAGTGGCTGCAAACCGACTTGAAACGGGCCTTAGAGGCCGCCACCGTGTCCGACTGTTCCTTCGAAGGCTGCTCCCACTGTGGGGTCTGTGGCCCTGATTTTGGCCATAACGTGATCGTGCCTCCGTTGCCGATTCCGGTGTTTGAGGGCCATTTTCGACCGCCCACCGATCGCCAGCAGCGCTTGCGAGTCACCCTGGGCAAGCAGGGGGATATGGCCCTGCTGGGTCACCTTGATCTGGTGCGTTTGCTAGATCGGGCGGTGCGGCGCGCGGCACTCCCCATCGCCTTTACCGGCGGCTACCACCCCGGACCGCGCATTTCCCCTGCCAATGCCTTGCCCCTGGGGGCAACGAGCAGTGGGGAAGTGGTGGATTTTGAGCTAACTGAAGTCCTGGAACCGGACGTCTTTCAGCAGCGTCTGGAAGCTCAGTTGCCCGACACCTTGCCGATTTACCAGATTGTGACCGTTCCTTTAAAAGATCGATCGGCCACCCAATCCTTGGCTAAAGCCACCTATGTATTGGCCGTTGGGTGCCTAGACGCCAGTGAGACCAACGTTTCTCCAACGGATTGGTCCGACTGGATTCAGGCGGTACTCGACTGCCCAGAGATGGTCTGGAAACATGTCACCAAGTCAGGCAAGAACCAACGGGTGAATTTGCGCGATCGCCTGTTTGAGCTCGCTCTCGCGGATACCCAGGGGCAGATTCACTTACCTGAACAAAGCCAACCCAACCCTGAGGGCACCGTCGTGGCCCTGCAATACACCGGCAGTTGTCGCAATGATGGCGTCCTCCTCAAACCCGCCCAGCTGGTTTACATGCTCGAACAGGTTTCGGGCCAAACCCTAACCCTGCTCCATACCCACCGTTGTCACTTGATTTTGAATGATGACCCCGAGTCCTGATTGGTCCGATGGTGCCCGCTTGGGGAGCCATTCTCAGCGGCTTGGCAACCTAGCTGTGGCGATCGTTTTAGGGTGGGCAGTTGGGGCCAGGGCAGCGATCGCCCAAGTTATCCCTCCCCCAGAGGCCACCGCCGCTCCCGCCGAAGCTGTTTTCATGGACCTACTGACCCTGCCTTCGATCTATGACATTGGCATCGATTACCGCCGCGATCTCGATCGACGCTGGCCCACCGTTGAGAATGAGACTCCATCCATTATCAATCTGACGCCCCCAAGTCTCTGGTGGAATCGCGATCAAATCATTAACCGTTGGGGGGGATATCGTTTGGCCCAAAGCTGGTTTGCCTTTCGCAGTGACTCAACCCAACTCAACATCATCGATGTGCAAGTCGATGATCAGTATTGGCGGGCCTTGCATAACCCAAAACAATGGCATTTCGCCCAACAATATGCGGTCCTCAACCAATTTGGCACCACGGCCAGTAGCTATGGCTATCAGCTGCGCTTCTATCAACAGTCCATCCTGGTGGGGGTTTATGCCTGCGATTTCACTGCTGTGCCTGCCCTTAACCAACCGGTGGTTGCTGAAGTGCCGGTTGATCAGCTCTCAGATTTGGCCTGTGTTGCGGATATCGGCCCCTTTGTGGTGACGACGGATCCCCTCCTGGACGGAGGGGGCCTATTTGCCCCCCCCTAACTGCTGCCAGAGTCCCTGATAAGCCTTCTGACTAGCAGACGTTAGCGGCAACAGAAAATCACTACTCTGTCGTTGTTTTAAGGTTGGCAATAAATGCTGACTGGTTTTTGGGGTCGGCAGTGATGGCTGGAGATTCTTCTCTAATAAAAGGGGAGAGGCTCCATAGGAAAACGCCTGTAAGGGTTCTGCCACAGCAGGATTGAGCCAATAGGACAGCCACTGCTGATCCAGCGCCGTCAGGGCTACAGGGGCCGAGACGGAGTTGGGACGCACCCAAACATCAGCGGATAGCAGGGTACCGGGCTCCGGTACCACAGCGGCTAATTGGCGGTAGTTTTCTAATCGGGGCAGGACATCGGTTGACCATCCCACTGCGAGCCAGGTGTCTTCTCTCAGTAGCGGTTGGATATAGTCACTGCTGGCATAGGTTTTGACCTGGGATTGTCCCTGCTCAATCAAATCCAATAAAGCCGAAACTTGGCCTGGCTCAGGGTGATTGGCCGACTCCCCTAACCCTTTGAGCATCAGACCCAAGGCCAGGCGGGGGTGACTGGGCAGAGAAATCCGACCGGCCAGTTCGGGTCGCCACAGATCTTGCCAATGGGTCGGCTCCCACCCGAGCCGCTGAAAGGGACGGCGGGCATACACCAGCACCAAGCTGCCCCAACGATAGGGCATGGCCCAGAGCGGCCCTGTAGCGTCGAGTGAGCCCTGCTGATTGCGCTGGAGGAGCGATCGCCACGACGCTGGAAGGCCATCGGTGACGTCCTCGACCTCGGGCAGGGCCTGAATTAACCCCTGCTGAATCGCCGCCGTTAGCCAGTAGTCTCCTAAGCTGACCCAATCGGCGATGGGCGTTTCCCGACCCATGATCGGTAACCGCCAGCCTGGGTCGGTGCGGTTAGGCTGGTGCCATTGTTGTAACTGCTGAAACAGAGCGCCCATACCATTGGCAACCTGAGGCTTGAGGCGATTCGATGGGGCCAGTTGTTGGCGAAATCCTTGTACCAAACGGGGGGCAACACTGCCCTTTAGGAAGATGACGCGCAGCACCTCAGCGGGGGCGGGGCGGCAAGCGGCGGGGGCCAGGGCTAGGGCCAGAGAACCTGCCAGCAGGGTCCGACGGCGGATGGGTACATCAAAAATTGTCAAGTTAAACCGACCCGTTATCATGGCTATCGCGCCCCAGCCTGGTTGCACGTCGACCTGGGCAGGGCGATCGCGTAGAGCACCTCAAGGCTGATACCGCATGCTGAAGGGCTCTCTGGGGCTTACTCACGATACCAAAAACCTTTGCTGCTGGGCAGGACTCGGATGCGGACGCAGCGCTTGAAAATAAGTTTTACTACATTAGCTTCTGTTTTTAGGAACAGTAAAAACAAGGATCTAATATTGATTCACCGCCTATAGATGAGATGTTTTCGCCTCAATCAATCTC
This sequence comes from Cyanobacteriota bacterium, assembly GCA_027592485.1. GTDB lineage: Bacteria > Cyanobacteriota > Cyanobacteriia > Phormidesmidales > Phormidesmidaceae > PCC-6406. The sequence continues at coordinate 496 of JAQCKL010000343.1, read as the reverse complement.
GCCTGTGGCTGCGCCAAAATACAAATCCCCGATCAAGTTAATTAAGATTAAGGGCTGCCGAGCAAGACACCCATGGGGCTGTACCCCATAGATTTCATCCCTAGGGACGGCACGACATGATTGGCGCTAGAAGCTGGGTGGTTTATACCGCCAGATCTGGCCTAACACCGTCGATGCTATTCGACAATCGGGGAAAGACCCCCAATTGCGATGCGTGCTGCTCAAGCGTAGATTCATGGAGATGTTTATTTACAACATCATTGAGGGGAGAAAATACGTAGATACCTGCTGCCAATGCCATGGTTTTTTGAGGGATGACATGGCTGCCCATCAATGCGCTCAGTAAAAACCGATATAACGCTGAATCCTCGCATCTCAAACTATTCCTAAGGATTTATTTTCTATTGTTTGGCGCTAGGTTTTAACGTTTGGGCACTTCGAATAAAAGATTTGTTTAACAAGCTAGTGGTTGCAAAAAGCCCGTGACGCTTCCGGC
>JAQCKL010000342.1 GCA_027592485.1 Cyanobacteriota bacterium | reverse complement strand
CGGTGGCTGCGGCCCATCTGGCTGGTCTTGAGGGGGGGGCGATCGCCCAAGGGGTCGCCACCTTCCCTGGGGTGCCCCACCGGCTGGAAAAAATCTGTACCTGGCAGGGCATCGACTTTATCAATGACAGCAAAGCCACCAACTATGACGCCGCTGAGGTGGGCCTACAGGCGGTGGCGGCTCCGGCCCTGCTGATTGCCGGAGGAGCCCCGAAGGAGGGGGATGACCGGGCTTGGTTGCAGATGATTCAAACTAAAGCGGCCCATGTGCTCTTGATTGGCGATGCCGCCCCGGCCTTTGCGGCGCGCCTCAAGACGGTGGGCTACAGCGACTACACCTGCTTAGAAACAATGGATCAGGCGGTGGAGCGCAGTCGGGAGTTAGCGCCCAGCTTGGGGGCCAAGGTGGTGTTGCTTTCCCCGGCTTGCGCCAGCTTTGACCAGTACCCCAATTTCGAAGTGCGAGGCGACCACTTCCGTCAGCTCTGTCAGGGGCGTTTGGAGGTTGACCCAGGGTAAGGCTAACAATTATTCGCATTACTGCAGCAGTGCTGATTCGGATAAAGGACAGCCATCGATGCCGGCAAGGGGCTTACCCTTGCCGGGGATTCACCAGCCTGCACATCGCCTATGGCCAGGATGTGCTTGGTTTAGCCCTGCCGCGCTAGCCCCTCACCTAAGACCGTTCCTGGAAAATAAATTACCCATTGTGTAGGTTGGGTGGCACAATGGATAACCCAGAATGGTCAAGCATTTAAGCGGGTTGGGTCCTGGGCTGGTGCGGTCCAATCATGCCGCTTTATTGACACTCCATCGCAATAGTTTTATAGTCATTTGGGTACTTTTATTTTCTATGGAATTGGTTTGCGACTGCCATGGTAAAGCGACTCAAATCGGTTGAACTCTTCTTAGCCCTCGGGTTAGTAGCCACCGTCAGCGCCTGTGGTGGTGGTGCCGTTGATAGCACTGAAAGTGGCGAGGGCGAACAGCCTGAAGCCACTGAGGTCGCACCCGAGGCGGTTGAGGGTGAACAGCCTGAGGCTACCCCTAAAGCAGACGATGCAGACGATGCGGATGACGCGGATGACGCGGATGACGCTGACGAAGGCGGTGAGGGCGGCGAGGGCTAAAACAACGGGGTATGGGGCAAGCGTTGCTAACCCCATCAACGACGCGATCGCCCCCTAACCCTTGCATTAAACCCTGTGGGCTGATACATCTGAACCATGCCCTCAGGACGCACCCACGATCGCATCACTTGGACCTGCCTGCCCCTGGTCGCTCTCTTCGGCTGGCTGCTTACCCGCCATGGGGGACTCACCCTGGTGATGGTGGTGGGCTTTTTGTTTGGGGGCTTGATGTTTGGCCCCGACCTTGATGTGAGATCGCTGCAAAGCAAACGCTGGGGTTGGCTGGGCTGGATTTGGCGACCCTATCGCAGTTACCTCCGCCACCGCTCCTGGTTGTCCCACGGCCCCTTGGCCGGGACCCTGGGGCGATTATTGTATCTGGGGCTGTGGGCCGCGATCGTCACCCTGCTCGGGCTAGAAATCACCACCGCCACCGGTCGCATGGCCCTAACCTGGCGAGAACTGGGCCAGACCCTAAGCTGGGGCCTGTGGACCTATCGGGGGATTTGGTTTGCCCTCGCGATCGGCATTGAGATCGGAGCCATGAGTCACTCCCTTAGTGACTGGGCGGTCTCCCGCTGGAAGCGGACCCAGCGCCGCTCTCGCCCCCATCAAACCCAGCGTCGCAAGTAGCAGCACTGGAAATCTCCTATAGCCCCGAAGACCGCACCCTGTAGGCAATGTCTTGGATCGGCAACTGCTCACTGTCCCAATCATCGTAGGCAAGCTGCAGCCGCCGTTCCCCGGCATAGTTCACCAGTCGACCGCTGTAACGCTCCGCCTCAGTGCCCAACCCCTGCATCCGCACCGTGCCGTTAAAGACCGTGGCGCGGGCCAGATAAATCACCAAGTCATCCCGCGAAGGCCGATTCACCGTCGTGCTCGCCGTTAGGTGGGCCAACCCCCGCTCATCCATCTCTTTGCCCAGGGCCATGGCCGTATTGCGAAGGCCGCGAACCGCGACAATAATCGCCGCCACCGCCATGGTGATATCCACCCCATCCTGGGTCAGAATGCTGTTGTGAGCCAGGTAGTCAAAGTTGTGCTCCCCCAGGTCCGTGCGAATGCGGCGGTGGATGAGATTGTCGGGGTTGTACTCAGTCAGCGCCCCGACGATCGCCCCACAGGCAGCCCGAGGTTCGCGCCAGGGCGACTCGCGGGTTTTGCCGTAAACCTGCTGGCCCTTTTCTTGCAGCCGACCCACATGGGTTTTGAGGTCGATCGCCACCAACGAAATCGATTGGGGGTTACCGGCATAGACCCGCTGCTTCAGGTGCTCATCCAATTCATGGGCCACGGTCACATGGGCCAAGGTCGCGCCGTTATCGGTGCCCCCCCCAGCGGGGAAAAAGGCTTCCAGCTTCAGCTCACCAATTTCTGAGAGGGTGGCAAACCGAGAGGCGACCACATCTCGGTAGCGTTTCGTGGCCTCGCCCTGGTGGATGCGATCGCCGCAATTGGTGTAGGCCAAGGTTGTCACTACACTGGGTAGACTCATATCCGCCCCGCAGGCTTTCATATCCGTAGGGCTACCCGCCGCAAATTGCAGCTCATCCCGCAGTAATTGCAGACCGTTGATCAGGGCATAGCGATCGCTGACAATCTCGTTGAGGTAATTGTGATAGGCATTGCGCTCCATGCCAAAACTCGCCGCCAACTGCCAAAACCGATCAACCCGCCGCTGGGTCGCTTGGGCATCAAAGAGCAAAGACATGAATAGTCACCTTTCCTGAACAGATGGCTGATTTGATCATGCCCTGGAGTCGCAACTTCTGGCCATCTGCCTGAGATCCAGATCGGAGAGCCGATTCCCTTCTCACGCGCTAACGCCTTAGGTCTCTTACACTGAAAAAATGCCGTAGCGCTTTTTAAGGGGTTTTATGGGCTTTCCAGGGCGATTTTTATTGGATGGGTACCGACGTCTGCTCACCCACCCCCAATATGGTATTTGGGTCCTGCTGGCTAGTTTTGCCTATCTGCTCAGCCCGATCGATTTATCCCCCGATTTCATCCCCCTGCTGGGGCAAATCGATGATGTCGCGTTGATTATGTTGATGGCCTCGGCGGGTACCCAATGGTTGAGTCAGCGCATGAATCCGGCTGAAGCTGAAGCCACCGAGCGGCGCTCTACCGATGGCCGCCCCGGCGACCAAACCATTGATGTGGATGCCGTCTCTGTAGATGAAGGCTAGGGGCATCCCTTGGGGGTGCCCTCGATCATGGGTCAAATGATCCGAGTCCTCCCGTTGACAACCCAGTGGATGATCTGGACAAGGCCCAGGATGGCATTTCCTAGGGCGGGTACAAGGCCCGCCCTAGGAAATCATGCTGAGTCACCCGTGATGGGCAGAAAGAACGTAGGGGGTTGGCATGACCAACCCGATGGGTACGCCATTACCCCACCACTTCCTTACAACGCCTGCACCCGTTCCTGCACAGATAATGCCTGTTCAGGCCGCAACGGCTCATAGGTGAAGTGGGACACCACCAGGCTGATCAGTCCGCTGATCAGCCTGGGAAAGCCGTCAAAATCAGGGGTGACCAGGGGATTGGGGATATAGAGCAAGGTATTGTCCACCCCAAACATGGTGGGCATCAGGGCAAAAAGGGTCAGCCGTGCCAGGGAGCCCACAATGATGCAGGACAAGGCCCCTTGCCAAGTGGCGCGGGACCAGAATAATCCTTCCGTCAGGGGAATCACCAGCCCCGCAAATCCCAAGTCAAAGGCCAGCAGCAACAACACCCCGGTCTGGGGAATCTGGATGGCAAAGAACACCCCAGCAGGGTGATAAAGACGGCCATCAGCCGGGTGAGCAGCAGCAGGTTGCTAGGGTTTGCTAAAAACCAGTCGGGGCGTTTGTGCCAGAGGGGATGGCGAACGTTGTACTAGAGGTTTAGGTCAGAGGCGGCAAACCACTGGTCACGGTTGTAGGCGGCCAGGGTCAGGGTCCGGCTCAGTAGTTGGGGCTGCAGGTCGTGAAATTCATCAGGTAAACCCGGTTCCTCTGGCCACTCGCTCGGTAAATCATACATGGTGGGTAGGATTTCGTGCGAGGGGCGAGGCGGGGTGATTTGGGGGATAGAGTGACCGGTACTGTAGGCCATGGGACTACCCTGCAACTGCATGTCTCTATTGTATCGAGGGCGCAGATGTCGCGTTGAGCCTGGGAATTTGTGCAGCGGTCAAGTCACCCGTGAGCTTGTCCTCCTCGGATACACAACTGCTATACCTGCCGTGGTCAGCAGTTAGGACCGGCCATCTGTGACAATATAGAAAGGTTGAAAAATGCCGTAGGGAAAGACCCGTGAACTTTCAGTCTGTAATTGCCACCTTGCACGACTTCTGGGGAAGCCGTGGTTGCCTCATCGTCCAGCCCTACGACACCGAAAAAGGCGCAGGCACCAAAAGCCCCCATACCTTCTTGCGGGCGATCGGTCCCGAGCCCTGGTCCGTTGCCTACGTGGAACCCTGCCGCCGCCCCGCCGATGGCCGCTACGGCGAAAATCCCAACCGCTACCAGCACTACTACCAGTACCAAGTGCTGATCAAGCCTTCCCCCGATAACATCCAAGACATTTATCTCGACTCCCTGCGTGCCCTCGGCATCAAACCCGAAGACCACGACATCCGCTTTGTGGAAGATAACTGGGAAGATGCCGCCGTGGGGGCCTGGGGCGTGGGCTGGGAAGTTTGGCTGGATGGCATGGAGATTACCCAGTTCACCTACTTCCAGCAGTGCGGGGGCATCGACTGTCGTCCGGTGTCGATCGAGCTCACCTATGGCCTAGAGCGATTGACCATGTATCTGCAAGAGGTGGATGCGATCGCCAAAATCCAGTGGAATGAGACCCTCACCTATGGGGACGTACACCTGCAAGGGGAAATCGAGCAATCCACCTATAACTTTGATGCATCCGATGCCGAAATGCTGTTCACCCTGTTTGGTCTCTATCAAAAAGAAGCCGAGCGGCTGATGGATCAGGGTCTGGTCCTCCCCAGCTACGACTACGTGCTGAAATGCTCCCACACCTTTAATTTGCTCGATGCGCGCGGGGTCATTTCCGTCACCGAACGGACCCGCTACATTCGTCAAGTGCGAGGGCTGGCTCGGCGGGTGGCGCAGCTCTATCTAGAACAGCGGGAAGCCCTGGGATTCCCCCTGTTAGCCGCCGCTGACGAGAGCGCTGCATAATCCCATTAAATATGGGATGTTAGGACTGTTGAGAGTAGTAAGGAGAATCGGCTGTGGGCGCACAACTGGCGGCTTTATTAACCCCCCTGAGCACGCAACTAACGGCGTTATTGAAACCTGTAGCAACCTGGTTTGCCGGGTTCGGCATGCCTGAA
>JAQCKL010000341.1 GCA_027592485.1 Cyanobacteriota bacterium | reverse complement strand
CCCGGCACGACGCGATGGGTGCCCCTGGTGATGGCCCGATCGCCCGCCTGCACCGTCCCCCGCACCAGCACCCGATCGCCCTCGGTATACATCACTTCCACATCCCGACGACCAACGATGAACTGATTCTCGGCAGGTTGATTCACGGAACGATCAGCGTCCGGGGCTTCCAGCACATACACCGACCAGAGGCCGCGCTCACCGGGCACTAGGGCCGTAGCGGGTAGCCAGAACCCTGACTCGATCTCAGTTTCAGCCAGCAATAGCCGGGCGGTCTGCCCCACGGTTAGCGATCCGCTTTCCAGTTCTAGAACGACGGTGGCGGTCCGACTGGTGGCATCCAATTCCGGCAAGAGGGCTGTGATGGTGGCACCATAGCGCTGGTCTCCCACTTGCACGTCCGGCTTATCCCCAATGGTCAGGGTCTCGGCCACCTCCGCAGGCACCCCCACCCGCGCTTCGAGGGGACCGGCTTCAAGTAAGGAAAATACCGTTTGCCCACCGCCCACCACGACGCCTTCATCAAGGGCACGATCGCTGATCTGCCCATCAAAAGGCGCATAAAGTACGCTCTTATCCAAATCCACATCCACCGATTGGAGGCTGGCCTGGAGCTGCTGTATCCACCTGCTCGACGCGGGTCCCCGCCACCAATTCATCCAGTTGGCTCTGGGCCTGGTCCAGCCGATATTCTAGGGAGTTGGTGCCAAAAGCTTGCTGGTCCAATTCTTCCAGGGAAATCGCCCCTTCGGTATACAGGGCTTGGCGGCGTTGCCGTTGCAATCGAGCCAGCTCCAGTTGCTGCTGAATATCCGCCACGGCAGCTTCGGCAGCGGCAATATCTTCCCGGCGGGGACCGGCATTGAGTTCCCGCAGTTGGGCCTGGGCCTGGGCCAGTTGGGCCGTGAGCTGCTGACGCTGGGCTTGCAGGGTGCGGATATCGAGGCGGGCTAAGGGTTGGCCAGTGAGAACGCGATCGCCCTCATCCACCAGCAAGGTCACCACGGTGCCCGGTCGCTCGAACCCCAAATCGCTACTGCGCTGGGCCGTCAACTCGCCCGTATACTCCCGTTCGGTGGTATAGCCCGTGACCGGTTCCAGTACCACGGTTTCCACCGCCAGAGCGTCGATGGCCACCTCTGGAGCTGGGGCTCTCAACACCCGGACGCCGTAGAATCCAATCCCCACTGCGCCCAGCATTAGGGGCAATAGCCACAAACTGCGACGACGCCAGCGGCGGTAAGCTGTCGGCTTTTCGGGCCTCTGGATTCCGACATTGTCCTGCGGCTCTGGGGGATGTGCGATCGGTTCAGCCACCATGATGGATACCCACCCATTTGATAATCAACAAGCTTTAGTACAACAAGTTGATAACAAACTTGTTGAGTACATGGCCGTAATATATACTCAACAAATTGAGCATGTCAATCACCCCAGAGCCCAGAGGGTAGGCGCAAGACCTACCCCTACCACCCCGCCACCTCTTCACCTTTCCACCACCCCTATGGCCCTAGCCCACACCATTCTGACGGTCTTGATGGATGCCCCTTGCAGTGGCTACGACATCAGCAAGCAGTTTGAAATGGGGGTGGGGTGTTTTTGGAATGCCAGCCAGCAGCAGATCTACCGAGAGCTGGCCAAGATGGAAAAGCAGGGCTGGGTCGAGTTTGAAACGGTGCCCCAGGACGGTAAACCCGACAAGAAGATCTATCACTCCACCCCAGCGGGCCGAGCGGAATTGCAGCGCTGGTACGGCGAGCCCAGCGAGCCCACCGCCATTCGGGAGGATTTGTTGGTTAAGGTATTGGCCGGGGCCTATCTGCCCTCCGCTGGTCTGATCGCCGATTTGCACCGCCGCCGCCAGGGCCATCACCACAAGCTGATGCACTTCCAAGCCAAAGCCGCTGAGCATCAGGCCAATGGCGCACCTACACCCATGCAGCGCTACCTCTACCTGACCCTGCGTCGGGGCATCCGCTACGAGCAAGCCTGGATTGAATGGTGCGATGAGGTGCTCGATGTTTTGAAGCAGCAAGGCACCAGCCCCCAGGCGTTAGACCCTAAAACCCAGGGCAATGGCTAAACCGGCATAAGCCTTGTCTACCTGGAAACCCAGAGATCCCCTCCCCTTTGTGGGTGGCGTTGCTGAATCCAGGTATGCACCTATGGTTGTCATGCTGTAGGCGTAGCCGCACCAGAGGTGCTACGCAGTCTTACGGAGTGAAGCATCTGTTGTAGACAGCCAGTATATCGGTTGGATTCCTGATGTTGCCGTGGGTGATCCCTGGCTTCGAGTTGACGGTACAAGGCTTTTTAAACAGCCTCTTGGTGGAATTGCTTAGAAATTGATTTTGGCAAGAGATAGGGCCTCAATAATCATACTGATTCTGCCATGCTGGACCCTTCCATTGACCAGGCAAGGAACACAGGATATTTATACTGATGACAACTGGGTTGACGCCTTCTACACAATAAATTTCAGCGTTTTTCCCGTGTCATATCCTATGCCAGTCACAATAGATTAATTAATGGGTGCTAGGTCCAATAACTTATTGAGTCATCGGAAATATAGAAATGAAGTTCAGTTCATCAGTAGCCCTTGCGGCTACCACTGTAACGATTTTAGGGAGCTTGTCGACACCTGCTAATGCATTCTTACTCACCCAGACCTCAGCAAGTTTTGATAATGCTTGGCTGGGTGATGGCAAGGTTGTGGGTCAAGCGGAAACGAATTCGGCTTTTGGAAACTACGAGCAAGCTGCTTTTAGCAGTAGTTCAGATAACTACGTCGAGTTTTTTGAACGAAATGGTGTTTCCCAAGTCCGTTGGGGTGATCCAGCCTACAACAATTACGACTCGAATAAAGTCCAGGATGGTGGAAACAACTATGTTTGGGAGTATGGCAGCTCCCTGAATGCGTACGGACAAGAGCAATATGGTTGGCATAAGGATCGGACTGCGCAAAAGAGTGGTCTAGGCTTTGCCGGCATCGAAAATTTGAACTTGGATGTCGGGCAGATCTTTAACTTAGGCACCCTGAAGCATTACAACAATACAATCTGGAGTGACAATCGCGCAGCTGAGAGGGTTGACTTTAGCCTCAATCTTGGTTTTGCCCTAGATGAGATTGGCATGCAAAGATTTGATTTTGCCCTTGAAATCGATGAAACCAGAAATGACGCAGGCTATCACGAGGGTGGTGTCTGCCCCTATCAAACTGATGCTGGCAAAGGCTGTTCGGATAAAATCACATGGAACTTTGCTGTTGATCAGGAGAATGAATTTACTTTCGACGGCGAAGAGTACACCTTAGAGCTGGTTGGATTTGGCCCCCGTGAGTCGCTCAATGGGGATGATATTGTTGAACAATTTATCTCTCAAGAAAGTGGCACTAGTGAAGCCAGTTTGTGGGCGAGACTGGTCAAGGTTAATAATCCCCAGGAAGTGCCTGAGCCAGCAGTAGGCTTACTGGGTCTAGGTGCCCTTGGTCTTTATTTGGTCAAGTCACGTCAGCAAAAAGTAGCGATGGTGGAGATTGCCTAAGAGGATATTTGGAAATACGGAGACGAGTTCTCATAGTCACGCTAGCCTGCGTAGCATGACGCAAATCATGACGATGTAAATGAGCAATTCAGAAGACACTGGTGCAGACGGCTCAATCGAGATTGAGCCGTCTGCACCAGTGCAACCAACCATAGGTCCGTTCCACGACCCAACGTCTGGGCAACAGCACAAACCCTTGAGACCCTTGGGGTCTCAGCACCACCTCGGTCAAGCGTTTTCCTGGGTCCGATTCCAAATCTCGAATCAGCCCTTGGTAAGTGGCCCAGCTCACGCCGTGGAGCATTACTTGATGGCGGGGGGGCATTAATACTGCCGTCATAACCGACCTCCTAGAACCTACGATCGCCCCAGCAATTCAAACAACCCATCATCAATGTCATAGCCCAACATTTGGGTCATGAACTTCAGCCGCGTCACCGGTTGGTCCCCTTGCTCTCGCAGCCATTGACTGATCACAAAAATCTTGCTCATTACAAAAATCTCTAACCCCTCCGGGTTGTAGCGAATCCCATCCGCAGGGCTGAACTGATGGGGCACCAGCATCGCCGCATAGCGGGCCAGCTCCCCCGCCTCCCAATCCAACACCAGCGGCAACCAAGGGTAAACACTGTCGAGGCGAATAAACCAGAGACGCACCTCCGGGATTTCCGACAATTCCCTCGGATCAGTGGGGTCCCGAGGGAAATCAATCTCAAACCGTAGCTTCACCTCAGGATCTAAAATCTGCCCCTGGGTCAACAATGGCTCCAGCACTGCGATCGCGGGGGCTAAATCTAGCTGCGCCAACGCTGCGGCTGTGAGGATAATTGTATGGGCCATGACATCTCCGATAGGGGCAACCCTTATTTTGCCAGGTGTGGCGGTGGACCATGGCATCATAGGAAGGCTTTATCACTCCTTCTCCCATCGGTTCTCCCCCTCCAACAAGCCCCTGCTTCTAGACCATCGTGATAGCTATGACCACCCATCCCATCCGCGTTTGCATTACCCTCGGCACCCGTCCCGAAGCCATTAAACTGGCTCCGGTGATTAAAGCCTTCCAGCAGGCCCCCGACTTTGAGACTCGGGTGGTGCTGACCGGACAACATCGCGAAATGGTGGCCCAGGTCATGAATTTGTTCCAGATCAAGGCGAACGAGGATCTGGACATCATGCAGCCGAAGCAGAGTCTCACCGACATTACCTGCCGCAGTCTGCAAGGCTTGGAAACCTGCTTTCAGCGATTGCAGCCCCAGCTCGTCATTGCCCAAGGGGATACCACCACCGCCTTTGCGGCGGCCCTCGCCGCCTTCTACCAGCAAATTCCCGTCGGCCATGTAGAAGCTGGGCTGCGTACCGATGACCTGCTCAACCCCTTCCCCGAAGAGGCCAATCGCCGCCTGGTCTCCCAAATTACCCGGCTGCACTTTGCCCCCACCGATACCGCTGTGGGCCACCTACATAAGTCTGGGGTGGTGGGACAGATTCACCAAACCGGCAACACCGTCATCGATGCCCTGCTCACCGTTGCTGGCCAGCGACCCGATTGTCCCATCCCTGGCCTTGATTGGGATACCCACCGGGTAATGCTCTCGACAGTGCATCGCCGCGAAAACTGGGGTGTGCCCCTGGAAGATATCGCCACTGGCTTCTTGACCCTGCTGGATCGCTTCCCCGATACGGCCCTGCTGCTGCCCCTGCACCGCAACCCCACCGTCCGGGAACCGTTGCAAGCTCGTTTAGGGGATCATCCCCGCGCCTTTTTGTGTGAACCGTTGGACTATGGCCAATTAGTGGGGGCAATGCAGCGCTGCACCTTGCTGCTAACCGACTCTGGGGGGTTACAAGAAGAAGCCCCTGGCTTAGGAAAACCGGTGCTGGTGCTGCGGGAGACGACCGAACGGCCCGAGGCGATCGCGGCCGGTACCGCCAAGCTCGTGGGCACC
>JAQCKL010000340.1 GCA_027592485.1 Cyanobacteriota bacterium | reverse complement strand
CCTCGGTGCCACGCTGCTGCTCACCTATACCAGTTGGCGAGTACGGCGGTTAGCCCGGCATTTGCCCCGCTAGAGCGCAGCTATTAGCCATGGAGCTTTAGCCATAGGGATACGGATAGGCCTGAACCATGGTCTGGGCTTGGTAGAGCAGAACCGTATCCGTGGTAACGCCGCCTCGGGTGAGGTCAATTTCCCCTAGGGGGACTAAGGTTTCAAAAAAGTCTTGATATTCAGCGGTGACCTGAGCCAGTTCTGGGTGCAAGCTCTTGAGGGTGATATACACCGCGTTTTGGCCGACCCAATCATCGGGGTTAAACCAAAAGGCAAATCCGCGAGGATCTTGGCTGAAGCAGGTCACCGGGCGATGGTCTCCGACCGGCCCTTGGCCATCGATCAAGGGATACACGGCCATATCCACATACCCGGACAGGTAAAACTCATCGGTAAACACAAAGTCGCTCTGCTGAATGGCCGCCATCACCGCTGGGTCCTCCTTTAAGCGGTGTCGCAACTGTTCCACATTCAGTAAGGTTGTGGAGCCATCCTGTTCAACGGGGACGAAACCGCCCAACAGACTGTAATCTCCTGGTTTTTGAAGAATGCCTAGGGACAGATGCAGCAACGCCAGGGTACACACCACCGTGATTGCGACCCCACTGCCGACCAGCCAGCGTCGTAAAGGGATGGGCCGCCAGGCACTGACACTGTGAGCCAAAAGTAGGGTCAGCCCCCACAATCCTGGTGCAGGCCAAGCGGGGTAAATCTGCTGTTTTCCGCCCAGCAGGGTAAACCCCAGGGCAATGGGCAGAGAGAGCCATAGAATCAAGGCATCGCGATCGCGCCCATACTGTTCCACCGCTGATAAAGGTGGCTGTAGCATCGCCAAAAACTGTCGCCAGATGGCCCGCCCCGTCACCCACCAGAGGGGAAACCCCAGACTGGGCCAGAGATAGGCCACCCCGACCAACCCAGTGACTAGGGCATCTAAAATCCGATAGGGCCGAGGTTCTCCCCCCTCAAACCGCATGAACAGATGGAAGCGAAAGGAGATCCAATCATGGTGGCTATTCCAGACCCAGAGGGGCGTCAAAACGGCCAGCCCCAGCCCCACGGCCAGCCCCATCCAAGGGGAAATCAGGATCTTTTGGGTGCGGCGGCGGGTGAGGCAAAACCCCAGTAGTCCAAAGCCCAGGATGAAACCGTGATATTTGCTCAAGGCCGCTAAGCCAATGCCCATGCCCAGCCCAGCCAGTCGCCAGGAGGGCTGGTAGCTCAAGCCGCCCCCCGTTCTGATTGCTTCGTGGTGGGGAAAGAATTCCAATGCTGCCCCGTAGAGCACCAGGCTCCAAAACAGGATCAGCGCATTATCGGGGGAGGTCAAGACTCCAAACCCAATCCAAAACAGGGGCACTAGGGAGGCGATCGCCACCGCCAAGAAACCGGTGCGGCGATTGTAGAGGTGAGCGGCAGTACGGTACAGCAGCACCAAACTGATGCCATGGAGCAGTAAGGCCCCTAAGCGAAGGGTAAACGGTGTAATCACCCCCGTTAGCCACCAGCCCAAACCGGTGGTCAGGGCCACCATGGGCGGATGGTCGAAGTAACTCCAACTGAGGTGACGGCTGTAGAGGTAGTAGTACACCTCGTCAAATCCAGTCGGTAGATTCCACGCTACCCAGCCTCGCCAGAGCAGCCCCCCTAATAACACCCCCATCAGGGGCCGGTTCCAGTGCCAATTAATTCCACCCATGGTGAGCCGATCGCTAGGATTGAAGAGTACGGGACTCGGTCCCCGTGACGTCATTGCCCAGAGAGGCCCCTAATCATGACACCATGGGAACGCGACAAACAACGCCAGCAACACAGCCCATCCTGAAGCTTAACCCGATGAACCGCAGCGCCGAAATCATTTGTATTGGCACCGAACTCCTGCTGGGGGACATCCTCAACACCAATGTTCAGTTTCTTGCCCAGGAGCTGGCGCGTTTAGGCATCGCCCACTATTACCAAACCGTTGTCGGGGATAATCCCCAACGGATTCACCAGGTCATGGACATTGCCTGTGCCCGCTCTCAGTTACTTCTCTTCACCGGCGGCCTTGGCCCCACCCCCGATGACCTCACCATCGAGACCCTGGCAGATTATTTCGGTGTGCCCCTAGGGGAGCGCCCTGAAATTCTGGCGGATATTCGCCAAAAGTTTGAGCAACGGGGGCGGACCATGAGCCCCAGTAACCGCAAACAGGCGCTCCTGCCTGAGGGGGCCGCGATCCTCCCGAATCCCACCGGCAGCGCCCCCGGCATCATTTGGCAGCCACGACCAGAGGTGACCCTCATGACCTTTCCGGGGGTGCCCCGAGAGATGCAGGTGATGTGGCAAGAAACAGCGGTGCCTTACCTCCAGACTCAAGGTTGGACAGGCTCCATCATCTACAGCCGCACCCTCAAGTTTTGGGGCATTGGCGAATCGACCCTGGCGGAAAAAGTGGCCCCCTTATTGGCCCAAGAGAACCCGACCGTCGCCCCCTATGCCAACAATGGTGGTGTTAAGCTCCGGATTTCCACCCGGGCGGCCACCCCAGAAGCGGCGATCGCCTGCATTGACCCCGTTGCTGAACAGATTCAGGCGATCGCTGGGCTGGACTACTACGGCGACGATGACGACACCCTAGCCACGGTGGTAGGGCGCTTGTTGCTAGAACGCCACCAAACCGTAGCCGTGGCTGAGTCCTGCACCGGAGGGGGGTTGGGCCAGTTGCTGACCACAGCAGCCGGTAGCTCTACCTATTTTCTGGGGGGGGTGGTCTCCTATAGCAACGAGGTCAAACAAAATCTGCTGGGGGTCGAGGCAGACACTCTAGAGGCGATGGGGGCGGTGAGCGCCGAAGTGGCTGAGGAAATGGCGATGGGGGTGCGGCTACGGTTGGCCACCGACTGGGGCCTCAGCATTACCGGCATTGCCGGGCCTAGCGGGGGCAGCGAGGCTAAGCCCGTGGGGTTGGTTTATATCGGCTTGGCTGACCCCCATGACAAGGTGACCCACTATCAGTACCAGTTTGGGTCCCTAGGGGGACGAGATTGGGTGCGACACCTGAGTGGTGCTGCGGCCCTCGATCAGTTGCGGCGGCATCTCATGGCCCCAGAACACCCCTCAATCTCGAAATAATGCGAAGACCCACCTTGACCATTTGCTCGAATTCGCTATGATCATGAGAACCCTCGACGATCGCGCTGTCAGGGAGATAAGGATATCATCCCGTTTGGGCACAATAGACCATCGGGTGAATCTATTACTGATAAGGGAGTAGCGCCAGCATGGACTACATCGAAAAGGCTCTCGACAAGCTCAAAGAATGGATCGATCGACTAGCAGAGATTCTGTTTGGTCCCGAAGTCCAGCCTGAGCCTGAGCTGATTCCGATTCCCGTCGATGATCGCCGTCAGTCTTAAGAATCCCAACCGTTTTTAACCCGTTGTGCTGTCCCTATTAGTGCTCCATGGCCCTAACTTGAATCTGTTGGGCAAGCGAGAGCCCGGCATTTACGGGGTTCAAACCTTAGAGTCCATTAATGCGCTGCTCACCGAAGCCGCTCAGGACTTATCGGTAGATCTGGATATTTTTCAGTCCAACCATGAAGGGGCCTTGGTCGATTGGATCCAAGGAGCCTGGGGACATCACCAGGGTATTTTGATTAACCCTGGGGCCTATACCCACACGAGTGTAGCCATTCGAGATGCGATAGCGGGTGTGGGTTTACCCACGGTAGAGGTACACCTCAGCAATATTTACCAACGAGAATCGTTTCGCCACCACTCTTACATCGCTCCGGTGGCCATTGGCCAAGTTAGTGGGTTTGGAGCCGAGAGTTATCGTTTAGGGCTGCAGGCCTTGGTGGGCCATGTGCGATCGCGATCGGATCAGCCTTGATAGGCGTCGCTCCGCTGGCTGGCTGACAAAAGTCTCAGAACCCCTATGAACTCGTCATCAAGGCTTTTCCGGTTGCCCTGAGACGCTGTTGGAAAAGCCTTGTACCGTTATTCAAATACCGGGACTACCCAGAACGAGTACCGGCAACTTCAGGAATCCAGCCGATATACTGACGACCTATCAGTCGTATCCAATCCCGGCCTACCCCCTTTTTAAACAGCCCCTGAGCTTGTCGTATGCCTTTCAGGAACCATGACTGAGACCATGGGCCACTACACTGAACTTCTCACTCACCTGCTGCCATGCCTAAAACCATTTGTCTCAAGGCCCAAGAAACAGTCACCATCTATCGCCGCAACTTCAGCAGCGTCCCCATGGACATTTGCTTTGACGCCGTCGCTTTAGACCGTGGACAACCCATGGGCGAGGTAGCCGTGCAAGGCTCGAATTGGGTGTTTCCAAAACCCGCGTTGATGCAGCCGTTGCAACCCCAAAATAACGTTCATGCCGGTTTCTGGGATACGTTTTTCAGCATTCGGGTGACGGCACACACCGATCTAGAAATCACCTTTCCGGGGCAAAAATTTGACTTGAGTCCCTGGCTGATTTGGGCGATCGCGGCAATCATTTTGGTCGTAGCCACGGCGGCACTAATTTTCAGCTTGGCACAATGATGTTTGCACAACGCTCACCCTAGGACCGGGCGGCTTAAGTGCTAGCACTATTGCTGAGAGTAGGGGTACTGAAGGGGTAAGGGAGCTGGAAGCTGGAATGGTCATCTTAATTTCGCCATCGAGTACTAAACTTTGGCCCCATCCAAACCCGTAGTTCGCCCCATGGTAAAAACTCAAGTTTTCAAGTTGGATGTGGTTTAGGACTTAAGGGCGTAGATCACACAACCATTGCAATTCAGGGCAAGGGGCTTAAGCCCCTTGTTCAAGGGTAGGTCGATTTATGCCGCACTGTACTAGCAGCAAAACCGTCAATGTATTGATTCTTTGAAAGTCTTGTACTTTGTTGAAAGATTGGAGGTTCTTCTTCAGGGGAACCCTTTCCTAGTAAGGATTTGGAGAGTTCCTTAAGGATCGCTAAAGATTTTCCTTTTTACTGGCTTTGGTGATCTCTAATACAAATAGCGTTGGAATTATATTCCTACCATGGGGCGGAAGCCGTAATCAGAATTCTCCCCTGGTTTGTATTGCCCTACAAAGAAAAGTCATGACTAAAAGTAGCGCCAAAGCCTTAATTGCCGACAATAATCACCTCGACATCATTCCCCTTAAGGCAGACAAAAAGAAGAAGTCTAAAAAATCTAAATCTAAATCCTCAGACAAGGCCCCAGAGCGTCGTATTTTTCACCATATTTCTGAATCTGAGGGTAGCTCTAAACTGCCCAAGAAAAAATATGAAAAGGAGTTGGCCCGATTGCAGCTCGAACTGGTGAAGATGCAGTACTGGGTCAAGCACACCGGCACCCGCATTGTGGTCTTGTTTGAGGGTAAGTGTCCCAGGGTCTATCCAGGCTTAATAGCTAGGATCGTGGTTGATGGAACATCTGCATCC
>JAQCKL010000339.1 GCA_027592485.1 Cyanobacteriota bacterium | reverse complement strand
CCCCGCTCCCCCGCTCCCCCCTTCCCCATCCTGCCCCGTGTGATTGCTGGCGGTATCGTGAGTGTCTTGCTGATGACCGGCATGGTGGCCATGGCCAGTCCTTGGGCGTTGCCACCGATATTGATGACGCTGCACCACCCCTGGGTACAACTGGTTTTGGCCACCCCCGTGATGGTGTGGTGCGGTCAGCCCTTTTTTGTCGGGGCATGGAAATCCCTGCGGCGACGACGATCCGACATGAATACCCTGGTGGCCCTGGGCACCGGCGCGGCTTACCTCTACTCGCTCTTTGCCACCCTGTTCCCCCAGGTGTTGATTGCCCAGGGATTGGATGTAGCGGTGTACTACGAAGCCGCCGTGATGATCATCACCCTCATTTTGCTGGGGCGATTCCTAGAGCAGCGGGCTCGTCAGCACACGTCTGAGGCGATCCATCGGTTGATGGGGCTCCAGGCCAAAACCGCCCATGTTCTCAAGGATGGGGTAGAGCGGGAAGTGCCCCTAGAGGCGGTGCAGGTGGGGGATGAGATCCGGGTGCGGCCAGGGGAGAAAATTCCCGTCGATGGGTGGGTGACCGCAGGCCAGTCCACGGTGGATGAAGCCATGGTCACCGGGGAGCCGATGCCGGTGCTGAAGCAACCGGGGGATGAGGTGATTGGCGCGACCCTCAATACCACCGGGAGCTTTCAGTTTCGGGCGGCGCGGGTGGGGGCGGACACGGTGCTGGCCCAGATTGTGCAGTTGGTGCAGGCGGCCCAGGGCTCTAAGGCCCCCATCCAAAAGCTGGCCGATCAGGTGACCGCTGGGTTTGTGCCAGGGGTGTTAGCGATCGCCCTGCTCACCTTTGTCGTCTGGTTCACGGTCACCGGTAACCCAGTGCGGGCCTTGCTGACCACCGTCGGCGTCTTGATCATTGCCTGTCCCTGTGCCCTGGGGTTAGCCACCCCCACCTCGATCATGGTGGGCACCGGCAAGGGGGCCGACCACGGCATTTTGGTCAAAGGGGCCGACAGTCTAGAGTTGGCCCACAAAATCCAGACCGTGGTCTTGGATAAAACCGGCACCCTCACCCAGGGCAAGCCCGTGGTCACCGACTTTGTGACCACCGTTGGGGCCGGGGCCGCAGAGCTGGCACTGCTGAAAACCATCGCCGCCGTCGAACAGCAATCGGAACATCCGTTAGCCATGGCGTTGGTGCAATACGCTCAACGACAGGAGATTAAGCTAGACCAGTTGCCCAGCGTGGATGGGTTCGAGGCGATCTCTGGCCACGGGGTCCAGGGGCAAGTCGAAGGACAACGGGTCAGCATTGGCACCCCCCCTTGGCTCACCGCCCAAGGGCTATCGATGGAGCCTGGGGGCGCGGTCTGCGACCATCGCGCCGCCACCTGGGCACACCAGGCCAAAACCGTGGTGGGGGTGGCCCTAGACGATCAAGTGGTGGCCCTGATCGCCATTGCCGACACCCTCAAACCCACCTCAGCAGGGGTGGTGCGATCGCTGCAGCACCTCGGTTTAGAGGTGGTGATGCTGACCGGGGACAACCCCGAAACCGCTGCGGCGATCGCGGCATCCGTGGGCATCCATCGCTACTTTGCCCAGGTGCGCCCCGACCAAAAGGCGGCGCAGATCCAAGCTTTGCAAGCGGAAGGCAAGGTGGTCGCCATGGTGGGGGATGGCATCAACGACGCCCCGGCCCTCGCCCAGGCCGATGTGGGCATGGCGATCGGCACCGGTACCGATGTGGCGATCGCCGCCAGCGACATCACGTTAATCTCTGGAGACCTGCAGGGCATCGTTACCGCCATTCAGCTCAGCCGCGCCACCATGGCCAACATTCGCCAAAACCTCTTCTTTGCCTTTATCTACAACGTTGCTGGCATCCCCATCGCGGCGGGGGTGTTTTACCCGCTGCTCGGTTGGCTGCTCAATCCGATTGTGGCCGGGGCGGCCATGGCCTTTAGTTCGGTGTCAGTGGTGAGCAATGCTTTACGGCTGCGAAGATTTAAGCCCATCCAGATCCATTATGGGTAGTTTTCATTCCCCTACAAGGAAGGCGATTGAGCATTCACAACCGGGTAACCTAGTTCATAGAATGGCATTATCAGTACGGAAACTTCCCGATCCCCTGGCTGGAACATCGTTCAAAACAGCGTGTCTGCTGAGACCTATCGCAACTGACGAGCTCAATTTAGACCCATGCTTCAGGATCCGCAATCCATTCGATACTATCAACGCATCACCGATTCCCTGGTTGACCACTGGCACCGGGGCTATCGTACCGATGAGCTCAGGCTCTACTTAGAGGGCTATCTCACCGCGCTCCGTCACGCTAGCGCCCTAGAACCCTACCAAATCAATCAACTTGAGCAGGAAGCTTGGCGATACGTGTCGGATTCCTCTAACTTTGCTATCCCTGAGGCCCAGCCTGATTTCGACTTTTTCTAGAAGGCTAGGTTTAGCCATGGCTAAGGTTTTGCCAAAGCCATCGCTCCACCGTCTACGGCAGCGGCCTGAGGCTGCAACCTTCGCTGCAGAGATTGTTGATGCAACAGGCTAGTGACGACATTGCCGTCAACGGGCTTAGAAAAGAGATACCCCTGCATTTTTTGACAGCCCATCGCTTGCAGGATGGTCATCTCTTCCACCGTTTCGATACCTTCGGCAATCACATCTAGACCGAGTTTAGCGGCCAGGTTGATCACCGCTTCACTGATTGCCCAGTTCCTGGTGAGCACGAAAGCCCGATCAATTTTCAACATATTTAAGGGGAGATCATGCAATCTAGCGAGGGAGGAATACCCCGTGCCAAAATCATCTAAATAGAGCTGAATCCCCAACTGCTGGAGCTGCCGCAGGGTCTTTTGCGCAATGATATCATTTTCAATAAAGGCACTCTCCGTAATCTCAAGTTTTAATGCGCTCGGGACAATGCCCACAGCTTCCAAAATAGCGCGGATCTTTTCGAATAATTGGGGATCCCTGAGCTGGACTGTCGAGAGGTTAACGCTCACCGTTAAGGGGGTGAGTTCCGAAAAGGTTTGTTGCCAGGTTCTTAGGGCAACACAGGCTTTTTCCAGCAGATCTAAGCCCAGTTGATGAATCAGTCCGGTCTGCTCCGCCAGGGGAATAAAAACAGCCGGAGCAATCCAGCCTTTCGTAGGATGATGCCAGCGGGCCAGCGCTTCAAACCCAATCACCTGACGCCCTTGTACAGTAACGATGGGCTGATAGTACAGGTAAAAATCTTCAAGATTAAAGACGGATGTAAATTCGTTTTCGACCTGCAAAATCCCCATTTCTTCCGCCGACAATAGGGATTTCATGGTGTAGGGCTGATGTTCAATCACGCTAGCTAAGCGGGTGAGGCGATCAGCACTTCTCATGGCTGTGTTTAAGAGTTCTCTGCCCTGGGCAGAAAGCTCTCCAAATTGCCCTGTATTAATCAGTCCTAAAGCACCTTGAAGAGAGGCCAGGGGAGTCCTGAGCTCATGACTAATAAATAGGGATGCATCTTCAGAAGGGTCAATCAATGGTTTGAATGGGCTAGATGCCTGGGAGGAAATCGACATGTCACAGGTCATGTTCATCGTAGAAGCAACCGCTATGGAAAGAGCATCGTCATGATTCTTCTAACTCCTGGAGGCGATGGCCCACTTGTTTCGTCAAGTTACGCACAACTATAGAAAAAGATTGTGACATCCTTGTGACGGCATTTGACGGCTTGCCAAGGCTGGTTCTGAAAGGGTTTGAGCAAATTGTGACGCGCCCGAGGGAGTATCAACACACAACAAAAAGCGAGGGCAGCAGTGCTGCCCTCGCTTTTTGTTGTGGTTTAGAAAAGTCCGTAACAAGGGCGGCGATTACTCGCCTTCGGCTTCCCCGCCACCGCCAACGGAGGTGGCATCGGCACCACAGTAAGTATTGACCTCACCGATGATGGTGGATTCTTGCACAGACAGCTCCTGGATAGAGCTGACGGCGTCCATGGTTTGCTTCTGGGATTCTTCAATCTTGGCTGGCAAGTCAGCTTCGGACTCGACACCACCGACAATGGACATGGCGGAGCTGGCCCCCTGTAGGGCGGTACTAAACCCTTTCACAACTTCGATGTAGTTATCCCGGTAGGAGACGAGGGTTTCATCGGCTAGCTCGGTACCCTCTAGATCGGTGGTGAGGGTATCCAAGTTGGTGACTACTTTGTCGACAGCAGTGATGTACTGACTCGCAGCACCTTTAATATCGTCAAGGCTCTCAACCTGGGCGGCATTGCTGCTGAAACTGGCAATCTCCGTTTCAAACTCTTGCATAAACCCTTGGGTCTGGTTGACAACCTCAGCCAGACGGTTGCATTGGGATACCTTAGACTCACCACAGCCAGCGACCAACAGCGCGATCGCAGCACTGGTAGAAGCCACCCATGAGCGGGGGCGACGCTTAAGCATGAACACTCTCCTTCTTCGAGGTTTGTTTATCTGTAGGGGTCTTACCTGGACTGAGCCATAATACTCCCCTACCGTTCGATCAGATTGTTTTTTCTACCGTTCTCTTCAACCCTTTTCCTGAAAGTCTGCTCAGGTCATGGTGGGTGATCTGTCCTTGGCGGTTATGGTGAGTTTGCCCCCAATCATCCCTGGGGCAACAGATTTTTAGTAAATACCATCCGTGCCCGCACCACAGACGAGGGCACAAAGGGTTTCCCCTGATTTAGGACGATAAGCGCCAGCCATGAGGGCGGCCACGGTGGCAGCACCGCTCAACTCTGTGGCTAGACCCATTTCAAACCAAAGCCAGCGGGCCGCAGCCTGCATTTGTGCATCGGTGACCAATACCACTTTATCCACATAGCGACGAATCACCTCAAAGTTGATCGGCTCCGTTTTCCGGGGGGCCAAGGTATTCGCTTGGGTCTCCACGGTGGCCAATTCCACAATCTGGTTCGCCTGCAAGCTGCTGTGCAAGGTCGGGGCACCCGTGGCTTCTACCCCAATCACCTTGAGTTCTGGCCGCAGGGTTTTAGCCGCCAGACTAACGCCGCCAATTAGACCGCCGCCGCCGATCGCCACCAACAGGGTATCCACCTCAGGCAAATCCGCTAAAATCTCCAGGGCCAGGGTGCCCTGCCCGGCCATGACGCGGGCATCGGCAAAGGGATGGATATAAGTCAGGTCATCGGTCTGGGCCTGAGCTTGGGCGGCGCGATTGGCATCATCCCAAACGGCCCCCTCAATCACCACCTTGGCACCCCACTGTTGCAGCTTTTGAGCCTTGACCGGTGGAACGTTGTGGCCTAGATAAATGGTGGCAGGCACTTGGGCTTGCCAACCCCCATAGGCGACGGCTAAGCCATGGTTACCCCCAGAGGCGGTGATAATGCCCCGCTGCAGGCGCTCAGGGGGCAAGGATAGCAGCGTATTGATCGCCCCCCTGGCTTTGAACGATCCGGTCACCTGCAAGCAATCGAGCTTGAGCCACAAATCCGCTGCCCCAGG
>JAQCKL010000338.1 GCA_027592485.1 Cyanobacteriota bacterium | reverse complement strand
CGCTCTTAGATGAGGCCCGCCGGATGTTGCAACCCTCTTCTGCCTCTGTGTTTAATGACGCGATTGAGGTGGCCCGCCAGGTCCCAGAGGGGGATCCCTATTATGAGCAGGCCCAGGCCAATATTGATCGCTGGGGCTGGGTGATTTTAGACATGGCGGTGGGCCGTGCCATCGTGGGCAATATCGATGGCGCGATCGCTGCGGCGCAATTGGTCCCCCCAGATCGCCCCGCCGTCTACGACCAAGCCCAGCGGTATGTCCTGCGCTGGCAGCAACAGTTGGCGAATCGACAATTGATTCAGCAGGCCGATGCCCTGATCGAGCCAGGCCAAGCCAGTACCTTTCAAGATGCGCTCAATCTTTTGCGATCGATCACCCCGGATCAGCCCGAGTACCGGGTTGCCCAGGGGCGAATTAATCAATGGAGTGAAGATATTTTGGTGATTGCCCGAGCCCGAGCTGCCCAAGGCCGCGTTGCCGACGCGATCGCTGCGGCCCAATTGGTGCCGACCGGTACCAATAGCTACGAACAGGCCCAAACGGAAATTGTCCGTTGGCAGGGCCTGTTGTGAGCCGTGGCAGAATACGAATGCGAATGACGCTTGTCCTGTTGAAAATGAGCCCTGATCATGCAGCGGATTGAACCCGGTCCGGGTCAAGAATCGGTTTGGGACTATCCCCGCCCCCCTCGGCTAGAAGCCTCTGAACGACGTATTCGCGTGGTATTTAATGGGGTGACCCTGGCGGATTCTCAGCGGGCCTATCGGGTGCTGGAAACCAGCCATCCTCCCACCTACTACATCCCGCTCGAGGATGTACAGCAGCAGTATTTGACCCCCACCCAACGGTCCAGCTTTTGTGAGTGGAAAGGGCTAGCCCGGTATTTTACAGTGACGGTGGGCGATCGCACCGAAATCGATGCGATTTGGTATTACCCCCAGCCAACCCCCAGCTTTCAGGCCATTCAAAACTACATTGCGGTCTATCCCAGCCGCATGGAAGCCTGCTATGTGGACGAAGAGCGGGTTCAAGCCCAGGTTGGGGACTTTTATGGCGGTTGGATTACCCAAGACATTGTCGGCCCCTTTAAGGGTGGGGCCGGCACCTGGGGCTGGTAAAGCCCCTGCGTTAGGCGTCCGTCAATCCCAACTCGGTGCGGACCCGCCCCAAGGACTCTCCCGCTTTCTGAAGTTTCTCTTCTAGGGTCTGTTTTTGCAAAACCAATTGACGTAGCCGCTGATGGCGGGCGATCGCCTGACTAATCGCCCCCAATTGATCAGGGGGACAGGGCTGACAATGGAGCTGGCCTTCTTCATTCAAGCGGCAGAGGCGATATTGGCTGTTCCCAGTACGGGCCGCCAAGGTCGGCTGGGCCTGGGAAAGCTGATCCACATAAGCCGAAATCGCCGCTGGATCCCCATGGCGCAGCAGCCCCGCCGATGTTGCTGCCGTTTGCTCTGGGGAAGAAGAGGCCACGGATTCCAGCCACCCCTCAATAATTGGCCCAGCTTGATACAAGGCTTGAATGTCTAGCAGGGTTTGACGGAGGGTTTGATGCCAACCGGTAATGGCATCGTGCACTTCCGCTAATCGATCGACCGCCAAGGCCGCATTGGCGTCATTGCGGTGACTGCTAAAGCTCGGGCGTTTGCCCTTGGGCAGCGGGGGCAAATCCGTCGTCTCCCCTGGGGGTAAGGGGCGTGGTGTGACCATGGTCATCCCAACAGAACTCGCCTTCGGGACCGATTCTGTGCCCGGAACCGCAGGGGTGCCCACCATCGGGACACGCTTTCTGCCAAAACTAGGGAGATCGAGAGTCACCGATTTAGAGGTCATGGGCCTAAAGAAAGTTATGGGATCACGATTGCCGTCATTACTAACCAACGCCTAGGCTCTGGGCCTAGCGGTTGGTACAAAACGGCTTTCGGACTAATCTGTCTGCTGATATTAGCGCTGAATGCGAAATTCTTCAGGTTATTTAGCCTGGAAGTTCCTTTGGACAGCATTCCCCGCGATTGCTTGGGTCCCTTTGGTTGGGGCACCGAGGATCTGTCTGAGGTTTTACACAGCAATGAAGGGGCTCACAGTGTTGTGATCACTGAACTGGCGACGGCCATCACTCAGCCTGAGGCTGTGGAGCAAAAGTCTGGGAACTGCTACTGTCACGACTAATACTCGCGATGGGACCCAATTATGAAAATTGCATTTATTGGCATGGGAACGATGGGGGCACCCATGGCCCTCAACCTCCTCAAAGCCGGTTACACCGTGACGGTTCATAATCGCACCCGCGATCGCGAAGCCCCGTTGGCCACCGCCGGAGCCCAACGGGCCGCATCCCCCCAGGCGGCCGCGGCTGATGCTGATGTGGTGATCACCTGCGTTAGCGATACCCCCGATGTGGAAGCCATCCTGCTGGGGAAACAAGGGGTGATCCACAGCGCCCGCCCCGGCACCACCGTGGTCGATATGTCGACTATTAGCCCCCAGGCGACCCAGACGATGGCAGCCGTTCTAGGGGCGAAAGCCATTGCCATGGTGGATGCCCCCGTTTCTGGGGGATCGGAAGGGGCCAAGCACGGCACCCTGTCAATCATGGTGGGCGGAGCAGTGGAAACAGTAGAACAAGTTCGACCCGTACTGACTGCGATGGGATCCACTATTACCCACATTGGTCCGATCGGGTCGGGCCAACTCACCAAGGCCATCAACCAAATTATTGTGGCAGGTACCTATTGGTCCGTGGCCGAAGGTTTGGCCCTGGGCTTGAAAGCGGGACTGGATATGGATCAGGTGGTACAAGCGGTCGGGGGCGGAGCGGCGGGCTCCTGGGGGCTTACCCATCGCTCTGGCAATATGATTGCCAATGACTATCCCTTGGGATTTCGAGTGCGGCTACACCAGAAGGATCTCAACATTGCCCTGGGTGCGGCCCGAGATCTGGGGGTCCCCCTCCCCATGGCCGCCTATGTGGAGCAAATCGAAACGGGACTGATCAGTCGGGGTTATGGCGATGAAGATATTTCTGCGATCGCCCGTACCGTCCGAGAGCAAGCCGGTTTAGACGAGCGTTAGGACGATCTCCGTTGGGTATGGCTTTGGGGGTATGGCGTTAAGGGGCGGTTGCCTGACCCTCAGGGGCTAAGGTGGCTTCATCTACCATGCACATTTGACGGCTTTCAGGCTCGACTCGGGGATTGGTGCGGAGGTAGTCGGCTAGCCAGTTGCAGCTCTGGGCCAATAACTGGGAGAGGTCACCCATGATCCCCAAGTGCCACACCAGAATGGTGTGATCGCTACTGGCAGACGCCACATATTCACCATTGGGAGAAAAGACCACATCGTTTAAGATGCGCTCGTGGCCGGGCAAGGCGTTGAGCAGGGTGCCATCCAAGCTCCAAAATCGTAAGGTCTTGTCAAGGCCGACCGTGACAACTTTTTGGCCATCGGGGGTAAATGTTGCTGACAAAATACTGTCCCCATAGCCTTCTAGGGTCTGGGCCAAACTGCCGTCCTCGACCCGCCAGAGTTTGACCGTATTGTCTTCCCCCGCAGTGGCTAGCAGGGTGCCGTCAGGGCTAAATTGACCGGCGAAAACGGCCCCTCGATGCCCTTCCAAAACACGCAAAAGATTGCCTTCTAAGGACCATAGCCGCACGTCATGGTCCCATCCCATGGACGCTAGCAGTTGACCATCAGGACTAAAGGCCACATTGAGAACGCCATCCTCGTGATCCTTCAATTCCTTCCAGAGGGTGCCGTCAAGTCGCCAAAGTTTGACAAGTCGGTCTGCCCCTACAGAGGCAATTAGATCACCCTTGGGGCTGAAGGCGACGCTATGAACAGGGCCTACATGACCTTTGATAACCTTCAGCAGGGTCCCATCTCGATGCCATAAGCGCACAGTGCCATCCGCACCGGCAGAGACTAAGCGGTCACCCTCGTCACTGAAATCGGCGGAGAGTACTGGCCCTTGGTGACCGGTCAGGGTTTGCAAAAGCGCTCCGTTAAACTGCCAGATTTTGATGGTGCCATCATTGCTAGCGGAAGCTAACTCTGCCGTGGTTCGAGAGACCGTCAGACTCGTCACCCCAGCTTGGTGTCCTTGTAGGACCTGTAGATGGGGGCGCTGGATGCTCCAAAGGCGAATGGTGCGATCGCTGCCTGCGGTAGCCAAGGTTTGTCCATCGGGATGAAGGGCAATGGTCGTCACTTGACCCGTGTGGCCCAGCAGGGTGTGGTGGAGATCACCCTCGCGAGTCCAGACATGGATAGCGCGATCGACACTGCCGGTCACCAAATAGGTACCATCGGGAGTGAACTTGACGGCATTAACAGGTTCATCGTGGGCCTTAAATCTTCGAATTTCTGTTAGGCCCGTATCAGCTGCGATCGACCAAAGCGATACGGTCTGGTCGTGGCTAGCCACCGCTAAAGTCTGACCCGTCGAATCCAGAGCCAGGCCCAGGATCGGGCCAGCATGGGCTGGGAATGTGGCCAGAAGATTGCCATCCATAGACCAGCGATAGAGCCAGCCCCCCTCGTCACCGCTGATTAAGGTCTGGCCATCCGCACTAAAGAGGAGGTCCTGGATGCCGCCGTGATCGCTGGTAAAGCTCTGGAGTCGGGCACCAGTCTGCCATTGCCACAGTTTGATGGTGGCGTCCTCTCCAGCGGTGGCCAGGGTTTGGCCATCCGGTGAAAAGGCCACGGCTCGTAGGGGTTGGTTATGGGCCGACCAGCTCTCGATCAGCGTCCCATCCTGTTGCCATAGGTAGGCAAAACCATCACTATCTACTGCGGCAATTACGGCTTGATCGGGGGAAACGGCGATCGCTTGAAAAGGTGACCCATTGCCGCTGAGGGTGGCAATGGGTGTACCATCAGCCTCCCAAAGCTTGACCGTTCCGTCAGCGCTGGCCGAAACCAGTTGCTGACCCTGATTCATGAACTGCACTTGCCATACCGTGCTGGTATGGCCATCCAGACGGTTGCGCTCATAGATCCAAAACAGGGCCTGCTGCAGGGCATCAGTAATATCCCTACGGAGATCAATATCCGGCTGGATTTCTTGCTCATGGGCTTGCAAAAGCTCGCCCGCTTGGGTTGCTGTAATTAACGACTCAAAGCTTTGATCAGACAAAAACAGAGCGGTTGCTGATTGGCTCAAGGCCTTGAGGTGAGCGTGATCGGCAGCCCGACGAGCATGGAGGGTTTGTCGGTAGAGCCCGAGACTGGTCAGTCCTAGGGCTAGGGCCAAAATCGAAATGGCGGTAACAACTTCTAAGCCTCGACGCTGAAACTGCAACAGGGCAGACTGGCGCGTGATTTCTGCCTTTTGCTGGTGAGCCTCAAATTCGGCGCTGGTGAGCACATATTGATGGTGCAAGGGGGTGGGACGAGGCTCCTCTTGGCGACCTTGCGCTAAGTAGGGCTTGCTGAAAAAGTATAGACTTCATGTCCGACAAGGGCTTCAGCCCTTTTAGGGCTTTAAA
>JAQCKL010000337.1 GCA_027592485.1 Cyanobacteriota bacterium | reverse complement strand
CTGCCAATAGTCCCCAGCGGCGACGGGGGCTTGGGTGATCTCAAAGGACTGACCCGCCGCCACCGGCTGGCGATCGGATTCCGGCAGGTCAGCGGCGGGCTGGGGGACTGGGGTAAAGGGGGTCGCGATCGTCACGTTGAGTCTCATCAGCGGACATACTCCGGAGCAATAAAAATCGGTTGACTTAATATATAGCGCTGGCCACTTTGCTTAAGACACCTAGAATCGCTCTAATGCTTAGGGCAGAAGCCAAGGGGCTCGCCGTCTTGGCCTAACGGAACAGGCGACCGCTATACCAGGGCTTCTAGGGGTTGTACTTCAACTTTAAGGGGGCGGAGGTTGATGGATCACTAGCGATACAATGACCCAGTTTTAGATCGGCCCATGGGATACTAATATCCCTAAGGGTCTGCCCCGATCAGCAGACCAGGGTGGCAAGCAGGGCGGTAATCGGGAACTATGGCCAAGAAAAAGTCATCCCAACGAAAGGACGATGGGGTTGGGAATCGTGCTGGGGTCAATCGTGTGGTGTACTCGGAATTTAGTAGCAGTACTGCCCGCCCCGACGCCCTCGCCCGAGGGGTCGCCGATATTCCCCCCGCCCAGCAAACCCTCAAAGTCCAGGTGAGCCGGAAGGGACGCGGCGGTAAAACCGTTACCATTATCGACGGGTTTCAACATCGCCCTGAAACCCTGATCGCCCTAGCGAAAACCCTAAAAGCCCAGTGCGGCACGGGCGGCACCGCCAAAGACGACACCATCGAAATTCAAGGGGACCATGGCGACAAATTGCTGGAGCTGTTGCAAAAGCGGGGTTACACCGCTAAACGGAGTGGGGGTTAGATGACGGGTATGCCATCCCAATCACGGGTTGTGTCTGGCTTGAAAACGCGATCGCACCAGCGGTTCCGCACCGGCATCTTACTCGGCCTGATTTTGGCCATCGTTCTGGGTATGGCCACCCCATTGCTGGCCCAAGATGCGGCCAACAGTTCCCCTATTGCGCCCGAGAATTTAGCCCAAGCGAATCCTGCGCCCATTGCTCCGCCACCTATCCGACCACCGGCTCCGCCCCAGCCCCGAGATATTGAGACCCACTGGGCCAAGGACTGCATTCAATCCTTGGCAGAGCGAGAGATTGTGACCCTAGGCGATCTGGGGTTGTTTTACCCCGATGTCCCTGCCACCTGGGCCGATCTGTCCGCATCTCTGAACCAGACCTTTCCCACCACCGAGCCCCCTTACCAAGGGGCCAGTGCCGTGCAGAATATATAAGAGTGTGGCTTGATCGTCCATGCCCTCTATAGCTATCCCGCCCAGTACTACGATCCAGCCCGGACGATCACCCGCACCGAGGCGCTGATTGCCCTAGCGGCGAAGCGAGATCTGCCCTACGTGGCGCGGCCCAATGATTTGCTAGAAGCCAGTCTGGCCGATGGGGCGCAAGTGCCCGCCTATGGTCGCGAGGGGGTGGCCATGGCGCTGAGCAATCAATTGATTGTCAACTATCCCGATGCCCAACGCTTAGAGCCGAATCGCCCCATCGATCGCGGGGGGCTGGCGGCGCTGATGTGTCGCGCCAGTGACGATACTGCACTGCGGCAAACCATTGACCCTGCCTGGGTGGCCCAGCCCCAAGACTTGTCCCCCCAAGTCAGCCCCAGTCGCGAATTGCGCGGCGTCTGGCTGACTAATATCGACAGTGACGTGCTGTTTTCCCAAACCAACCTAGCGGCGGGGGTGGAGCGGCTCAAGGCCTTGAATTTCAACACCCTGTATCCGGTGGTGTGGAACGGTGGCTATACCCTGTATCCCAGCGCGATCGCCGAGCGGATCCTCGGACGTGAGCAGCGGCTATTCCCCGGTGAAAACCCGGATTTTGAGGCCACCCAGGCAGGGTGGGACATGCTGCAGGAGGCGATCGCCCTCGGCCACGAGGCCGGTATGGCGGTGATTCCCTGGTTTGAGTTTGGCTTCATGGCCCCAGCGAACTACGAGGCCCGGCGGCAGCACCCCGACTGGTTTACCCAGCGGCAAGACGGCAGCGGTGATATTCAGCAGGGGACCGAAACCTTTAGCTGGATGAACCCCTTTCACCCTCGGGTGCAGCAATTGCTGTTGCTGCTCCTAGATGAGGTGCTGCAAAACTACGATGTGGACGGCATCCAATTTGATGATCACTTGGGGATGCCGGTGGATATGGGTTATGACCCCTACACCGTCGCCCTCTATCGCCAAGAGCATAACGGTGCAGCTCCCCCCGCCGATGAAAACGAGCCGGAATGGCGACGCTGGCGGGCGGATAAAATCACCGCCTTTGTGGGCCAAGTTCACCAATTGGTGAAAAGTCGCCGCCCCGACGGGGTTGTATCGATCTCCCCCAATCCCTATCCCTTTTCCTATGATCGCTACCTGCAAGACTGGCCGGAATGGGAGGATCAGGGCTATGTGGATGAGTTGATCGTGCAGGTTTACCGCGATCAACTCAACCGCTTTGCCTGGGAATTAAACAAGCCCGCCATTGTCCGGTCCCGGCGCAGCGTCCCCACGGCCATTGGCTTGCTGAGTGGCCTGCGGGGTCGGCCCACTGACATGGACCTGTTAGAAACCCAACTGGCAGCGGTGCGCGATCGCGACTATGGCGGCATCTCCTACTTTTTCTACGAAACCCTCTGGGTGCCAGGGAGAGAAACGGCATCGGAGCGGCAGGCCCGTTTTGAGGCCAATTTTGCCCAGACCGCCAGCCGCCCTATCCGATAAAAATGACTTGAAGTGAGCCACGGACGACAATATTCGCTATTGTCAGGGCGGTCCCTGCATTTGAGATGCCATGTCAGATATTTCTAGCCCCTTCATGGAAAGCGCGATCGCCCTTTCCACCAAAGCCATGCGTTCGGGTCGTGGCGGTCCCTATGGGGCTGTGGTGGTTAGAGACGGTGAAATTATTGGCCGTGGCATGAACGAGGTCCCCTCCCTCAATGACCCCACCGCCCATGCCGAGATGACCGCCATCCGTGAAGCCTGTGACCATGTGGGGGATTGGAACTTGGAAGGGTGTGAACTCTACACCAGTTGTGAACCCTGCCCCATGTGCATGGGGGCTGTCTATTGGGCGCGCCTGGATCGGGTCTACTACGGCAATAGCAAGGAAGTCGCTGCCCGGTTTGGCTTCAATAGCCAGATTTTCTACGATGAATTAGCGCTTCCCACAAACAAACGTCAAATTCCCATGGAGCCGCTAATGGAAGAGATGGCGGTCAAGGTTTTTGAAGAGTGGGATGCAAAAACGGATAAGGCTGAGTATTGAGGCGAGGAGACAGATGGCGTAGCTTAACGTCAGGATGGAATAAAAGAGAGCCTACGCCCCCTAGCGGATTTTCCCCTCTGGGGAGGGGGCAGGGGTGGGTTTCCCGCTCGTTGCCAAGGACTTGACCCACCCCGGCCGGCTGTCCCTCCCAAGGAGGGGATGGTTCAGTCAAGTGCTCTGAACCCGTACTCAGGTTACTTCCGTGACTTGTGGGCATCGGGTAAATAGCGTCCCGCTGCATCAGGGCGCAAACCCATAGCCTCTGGGCAATACCCCTAACGGGGATGGCTGCGCTAAGGCTTCGCTAGTGCGCCCCTACCTCAGTAACTTGTGGACCTGGTCTGTTTTTTGCTTGCGGATCCCTACTTGGTCTGGGGAATTAGCTTGGCTAACACCACATACAGCACCACCGCCGAGATGATGCCATTCACAGGCACGATGCCCCAACCGGCCAGGTCAGAGAAATAGGCGATCGCAGAAGCACCCCCATAGGCAATAATGCCCGCCCAATTAAACGCGGGTTGCGGCGTATCTAACCCTGGAAGGCGACCCCCCCGATGGAGCCAATAATCGGCCATAATCACCCCACCAATCGGCGGAATAAAGGTCCCCAATAGGATCAAATAGCTCACCAACATTTGATAGATGCCACCCCAAGCCAAAATCAAGGCAAAGGTGGCACCCCCGAGGACAAACAGAGTGCGCTTTTGAGTCCGAAACATGTTGGACCCAGCAATGGAAAAGGCATAGATGGTGTTGTCTTGGGTCGTCCACATGTTGAGGAAAAACAAAATCAATCCCCAAACCAGCAACCCCTGTTGAGCCATCACCTGGACAATGTCAGGGTTGCCATAGACTTTGGCGGTAAAGGCACCACTAAAAATCAAAAACCCATTCCCCAGGAAAAAGGCGACAAAGGTGGCAATAAACCCACTGCGCCCCGTCTTCGCAAACCGACTCCAGTTAGTGGCTTGGGTTCCGCCAGAAATAAACGTCCCCACAATAATGGTGATTGCCGCATTTAAAGGGAGTGGATCACTTAATTCGGTAGATTGGAGGCCGGCCAAACCCCCAACATCACCAGCGGCAACCGACAAACTCAACACCATCAAAATCACCATTGCCGGGACAGCAATGCGACTCAGCCAGTCCATGGCCTGATAGCCCAGGTAAGCCGTCGAACAGAAGGCATAGGTGAAAAATAAAATCACCACCCCATTCCAAGCCGTGGGTAGACCGGCCAAGTTATTGAGGAGTTCAGCCATTAACGCTGACCCCCATGCATACCAGCCCACTTGAGTGAATCCCAAAATAAAATCCACCCAACGGGAACCGACATTGCCAAAACTAAAGCGGGCCATGAGGACCGTGCTCAGTCCGGTTTCGGCAGCAATGAGACCCAGGAGCGCTGCATATAGGCCCAAGACCAAATTCCCAATCACAATCAAACCGATTAGATTGGGCCAGAACTGAAAGGAAGGGCCGACTAAGCCGCCAGCAAATAGGGTGCCAGAGTACAGGGTAAAACCGGCTAAAATCGGGGCCAGAGAAATCAAAGACTTGCGGGCTTGAGGCGGGACAGCGGATAAGGGGTAATCCTCAGTCACGATGCCTTGGGGAGATACGGGAGGATCAGTCAGGGTATTCATAAGTGAAGCGTAATCATTGGATAGGATGCAGGCCTGAAGTCGAAACTTGTTCGATATTGTAGTCAGGTTATTTAAAGAGAGTGGTATCCGTAACAACGCCGCAGCGGGGCAAATTCAAGGCGGGTATTCTGGCAAAATGATCACCATAAATCCTGGCCGGGATCGACTCAAACCCTATCCACAAAAGGCTTTGAGCAGGTGCAGGGGTTATTTCCCCCTTGACTGAGACGCTGTTCAGAACCCTGGGTGACGCACCAATGGCAACAAACTCCTTTGCCTAAAGTTTGGGGAAATATCTCTCTCAAACAAAGCCATCGATGACCTTTAGCTAAGCCTGAATCCCCACAACAGCGGTGGATCTCTTGACTAGGGGCCGCTCCAACCGACCTGTTTTTGGGACCTCACCCTCATCACCCTAGAGGATTCAGAACTCGCCTCTGGGGTGATGCCTTGCCTTCATAATCTTGGCAGAATAAGAGGATGTTTGAAAAGTCGGTCTTGAAGGGCACTTCGAATAAAAGATTTGTTTAACAAGCTAGTGG
>JAQCKL010000336.1 GCA_027592485.1 Cyanobacteriota bacterium | reverse complement strand
CCCTTGCCCCCCAGTTCCCCAGCCCCCTCACTCCCCAACGCCCTCTCCACCCTGCGTCCTTAAACCAAAACCTCTTTAAGCTGATGCTGCTCCCAAAGGTTTTGATATAAACCCGGTTGGGCGACCAGTTCGGTATGGGTCCCGGCTTGGGTGATACGGCCCTGGTCCATGACGAGGATGCGATCGGCTAGGGCCGCTGCCCCCATCTGGTGAGAAATAAAGATCACCGTCTGGTGTTGGGTGCCGGTTCTCAGGTTTTGCAGGATTTGGGTGGCGGTTTGGTTATCGACGCTAGAGAGGGCGTCATCTAGCACCAACACCGGTGCATCTACCATCAAGGCCCGTGCCAATGCCGTCCGCTGCCGTTGGCCTCCAGAGAGGGTAATGCCCCGCTCACCCACGATGGTGTCGTAGCGCTTGGGGAAGTTTTGAATTTCGGGGTGAATTTGGGCTTCCTTCGAGGCATGTTCCACCTCCAGGGCTGTCGCCAAGGGATCGCCATAGCGAATGTTGTCTTGGATGGTGCTACTAAACAGGAAGCTCTCCTGGGGCACATAGGCGATCGCCCGGCGCAGATCCCTCAATGGCAGGGTGGTAATGTCGTGGCCATCCAGAAAAATCTGCCCCTCGCCAATATTCAAGAGTCGCGGCAAAGCATTGGCCAGGGTCGATTTGCCGGAGCCGATGGGGCCAACAATGGCCACCGTCTCACCGGGCTGCACCGTAAAGTTCACCCCAGACAACGCCGCCTTAGGGGCATCTGGGTAGCAATAGGCCAGATTACGGGCATCCAGCCGTCCCTTTAGAGCCGATACCCGCAGGGGACGCACATTAGGAGCATTGCGCACCTGGGGCTGACTGGTGAGAATTGCCTCCACCCGAGTAATGCTGACCTCCCCCCGCTGGTAGGCGGTGATGGTAAAGCCCAGCAGCGCCGTGGGAAACACCAACCGCTCCACATAGAGCAACAGCGCCACAAAGTCCCCCACCGAAAGGCTGCCATCGCGGATCGCTCCGGCTCCATTGGCCAAAATCAGCAGCAAGCTAACGCTGGCCAGACCGCCCAAGAGAGGGAACAGGGTGTTGCGAGTCCGGGCCAGGGTGAGGTTAGCGGCTAAGAGTTCATTGTTGAGCTCGTCAAAGGCCCGGCGCTCATTGGTTTCTTGACCATAAATTTTGATCAGGGCAATGCCGCTCATGTCCTCTTGGATCAGGTCACTGAGGCGAGAGGTGGTTTCCTGGACCTGCAATTGCTGGTTACGGAGGCGATCGCTAAACAGCCCCACCAGCACCAACATCACGGGGTAAATGACCAAGGACAGGAGGGTGAGACGCACGCTCAAGGAGAGCATCACCGGAATGCTCAGGACGTAGGCAAACAGGGTATTCGCCAAGCTCAGAATCGCAAACCCCAGCAACCGCCGAATATTGTCCACATCACTAGTGGCGCGGCTAATGAGCTCCCCCGCCGTATTTTGGGCGAAGTAGGCGGGCTCCATCTCCAGTAGATGTTCAAAAATCCGCTGCTTGAGTTCAAACTCCACCTGGCGGCCCACCCCAAATAGGAGGGTGCGTGAGGCCATGCGAAACCCCCACATAATAGATGCCAGGAGGGCCACCAGTCCCGCATATTGAGCAATGCGAGCAAAGCTAAAGGTGACTTGCAGGGTATCAATACCATCCCGAATCAGTAACGGAATCCAGACCCCCAGACCATTCACCAGGAGCAGCGCAAAAATACCGATGCCAGAAATTTTCCAGTGGGGCCGGAGGTAGCTGATCAGCCGTTGGAAGTTAGATTGCGCCATGGTGCTCTGTCTGTCTGCTTTCTCATCCTAGACGACGGGCCTCTCCCTCAGCGGAGACTGTCCATGACTTGCCCATAGCCGCCCAAAACCCGATGGAAGCGGCTGTAGAGGTTGGCTAGGTCAGGTTGACGCCCCCGCTCCCCTGCCCCTCGCCCGATGGGCGAGGGGTTCTGACTCCGGCCCCCTACTCCGGCATTGGGAATAGGCCATAACAGGGGCGCAGCAGGGGTCTGGCCTTCGGCATTCAAGCAAGGGGGATGCAGCGCGACTCTTCGAGAAGCCGCTTCGCGTCTAGTGCGCTTCCCGTAGGGTGGGCGTCAGGAAGTTGTGGGTCTTATTAAATTCTCATTCCTTAGGCTAAGGGACTGGCCATTACCGGCTCTGGGTTCGTCACCATGTCCTGCAAATAGGCATGGGTTACGTAGTCCGCCACCATGCGATCGCTATTGAATTCAGGGGCAATGGTGCGAATTGACGCCTTCATCATCGCAATCCATTGGCGGGGCAAACCCTGGCGATCTCGATCGTAAAACAACGGTGCCATTTGCCGCTCTAGCAAACCATAGAGGGAATCGGCATCAATCTGGTTCTGGGTCTCCAAGTCATTTGTGCCCGCATCTTCCCCAATTAACCAACCATTACTGGAATGGCCCGCCCGCCCTTCTTGGTAGGCTTCACACCACCAGCCATCTGCCACGCTGCAGTTGATCGCCCCATTCAGAGCGGCCTTTTGACCACTGGTCCCACAGGCCTCGGTGGCGCGGCGCGGGGTATTGAGCCACACATCAACCCCGTGGGTCATCAGCTCAGCGGTGTACATATCGTAGTCTTCGATGAAAGCGATTCGGTCCCGCAGCGCGGGGTGGCGGCACCATTCCATCAACCGCTGGATCAGTCGCTTGCCTTCGTCATCCCCTGGCCGGGCCTTACCCGCAAAAATGATTTGGATCGGGCGGCGGGGATTCGACAAAATCCGAATCGCCCGCTGCAGGTCTTTAAACAGCAAGGCCCCACGCTTGTAAGGACTAAACCGACGGGCAAAGCCGAGGGTGAGGGCATTGGGATCCAGGAGGCTATCCACCGCCGCAATGTCATCCGCCGCTTCCCGCCGCTGCAAACGCGCCGCCAACACCTGGGCACGGGTAT
This sequence comes from Cyanobacteriota bacterium, assembly GCA_027592485.1. Taxonomy (GTDB): domain Bacteria; phylum Cyanobacteriota; class Cyanobacteriia; order Phormidesmidales; family Phormidesmidaceae; genus PCC-6406. The sequence continues at coordinate 2,553 of JAQCKL010000336.1, read as the reverse complement.
AGGCAATCAACCGTTCCTTGAGAATGAGATGCCGCTGCCACAGCTCGCGATCGGGAATATCTTTGACCTGCGCCCATAGCTCTGGACTGGTCACCTTCAGGGACCAATCTCTGCCCAGATATTGGTTGTAGAGATCGGCGATCAGGGGAGCGGTCCAGGTGCGGGTATGGATGCCATTGGTGATATGGCTGATCGGCACCTCTGCTTCCGCCCTCTCGGGATAGAGCCCGCTCCAAATTTGGCGAGAAACCTCCCCATGGCGGCGGCTCACCCCATTGGCGCTGCGGGTCATGCGCAAGGCCAGCACGGTCATGGTAAAGGGCTCCCACGGATCACCCAGCCGACGCGCCCCTAAATTCAAAAATTGCTCGCGGGTCAACCCCAACTGGGGCCAGTAATGGCCAAAGAAGGAGTCGATCATGTCAGCGGAAAAGCTGTCGTTGCCGTCAGGGATGGGGGTATGGGTGGTGAAAAGGGCGCGATCGCGCACCTTTGATTCCACCTCATAAAAGGACTCGCCCGTAGCCTCGATTTCTTGCCGAGCCACCTCTAACAAGCTAAAGGCTGAGTGGCCCTCATTGGTGTGAAATAGGACCGGCTCAATTTCTAAGGCATGGAGCATGCGCACCCCACCAATACCGAGCAAGATCTCCTGGGCAATGCGAGACTCGCGGGTACCGCTATAGAGCTGACCGGTGAGGCGGCGATCAATCGGATCATTGTCGGGGCGATCTACATCGAGTAGATACAGACTGACCCGACCCACCCGTACTTGCCAGGCCTGAATGCGGACTGTCCGCTGACGCACCAACACTTTGATAGTGACCGGTTGACCATACTCATCCCGGACCAACTCCAGGGGCATATGAGCGAAGTCATTGTCGCCATAGAAGTCCTCTTGCCAGCCACTGCGGTTGAGGTGCTGGCGCACATAACCCTGCTTATACAACAGGCCAACGCCCACTAAGGGCAAGCCGAGGTCGGAGGCAGATTTGAGGTAGTCCCCCGCCAGCACCCCCAACCCTCCGCAATAGATTGGCAACGATTCATGGAGGCCATACTCAATGGAAAAGTAAGCGACTGGCTCCTCGGGGGAGAGGTGGGGCGCAACCCGTCCGGCCCAAGTGTCATCCTCCTGCATGTAATGGTCGAACTGATGGGCGAGGGCTTGGAGGCGCTTGAGATAATGGGGGTCCTCGGCAATTTGCGAGAGGCGCTCATGGGTAACCGATTCCAGGAGAGCGACGGGGTTGTGATTGCAGACCTGCCAAACGGTCGGATCGATGGTGCTGAAAAGGGAGATCCGTTCTGCCGTCCAACTCCACCAGTAGTTGTAGGCCAGATCCGCCAATCGGCGCAGGGGGGACGGTAAGGTTGCTTTGAGTTGGGTGATGGGCGTCTTCATAGCGCAGCAGCAGAGAAGGTCAGGAAAAAGGGACACGGCAAGACGATCCCCAGGCAGGACACCTGTGCCTAACCTAATCACCAGCAGAACGCAATACCGGTGCAGTCTTAGTGGGGCTCTGGGGCGATGGCCCTCCAAGGCCAATCTTCGACTATCGCCGATGAAGTTAAGGGGCAATCGCGATAGTAGTACCGATCAGCAGCCCTGTCACAATCAATCCGTCTACGATAGCGTGGATGCTAGGGGAGCGATCGCCCTGCCCCTAAAGCTTTTGCAAAGTCCGACAGAGATGGGATGATCAGGGGGAAAACGGCCATCAACGCCTCACCCTTATGGGAGACATTATGACAAGGAATGGGCTGCATCGAGCTTGCTGGGGCTGCTTACTGATCGGGTGTATGGTTCTGGGTTCAGTTGGCTGGGGGGGTGAGGCGATCGCCCTAGGGGAGATCAAGCAAGATTTCACCTACTCTGACCTGGGCCAACAGGACTTTTCTGGCCAAAATCTGGTTGGCGCGTCTTTGGCGGCGGCGGATGCGCGGGCGGCGGATTTTACTAACGCGGACCTGAGCCAAACCATTTTGACAAAGGGGATCTTTATCAAGGCCAAGATGGCGGGGGTGAACCTATCCAAATCCTTTGCGGATCGGGTGATCTTTGATGGCGCAGATCTGACGAATGCAGTGGTGGTGGACGCCATTATGACCAGCAGCACGTTTAAGGACGCGACCATCAACGGGGCCGATTTCTCCGGCACGATTTTGGACCGATATCAGATTGCGCAGTTGTGCAAATATGCCGATGGGGTGAATCCGGTGACTGGGGTTAGCACCCGATATGGCTTGGGATGCCGCTAGGGCTCAATCGTCTTGTTTTTTGAACTGCGTCAGTCCTAAAGCTGTTCACCGGATTGTCAGGCAAGCGACAGTATTGCACCGAAGACAGCTTGCATAATGGGGGCGATCGCCCACCACCATGCCAGGGTGTAGCTGTCCATGAAATTCTTACGCCCCTACCTCTACAGTTTGCTGTCCCTGGGTATTGCTGCCATCGTTCTGGCCAGCAACTGGGTCTCTGCCGAACCCGCTGGTCTCACCCACCGTTCCAAAGGCAATACGGCCCCAGTCACATTGTTGGTCGCCAATCGG
>JAQCKL010000335.1 GCA_027592485.1 Cyanobacteriota bacterium | reverse complement strand
TTGCGATACCCCCTGACGCTCCACTATCGCTTGCAAGTCTCGCAACAGGTGCGCCCAACACACTTGCCGTTGCGAGAGCGCTACCCAGTTGTAGCTGCTGTAGCGGTCAGAAATTAAATACCCTGAAAAAGCTTTGCCTATTAAGGTTTGAGCCGTCGCTTTCGAGCGACTCAACACCACTGAAAATACCCTGACCAAGGGGGTGACCAGTACCCATAACCAGCCTTGTTGGCGCTGAGGATTCTGCTGGTCTTGGTTACCCTGGGGGAAACGGGTCTCATCGCTATGGATGAAGCGCTGTTGCTGAACATACTGATGGGCTTGAGAGACCGATTGAGTGACTGCTGCACTCACTTCTTGACGGGCACGATTAATGCTTTGCCGCGACAAGCGGATGCTAAAGACCGCTGACAACAACTGGGAGACTTGCCGGTGGCTTTGGCGATATTCGCCGCTCAAGAGGGCGACGATACCGGCTAAGCGTTCGCCGTAGCAGCGTTCTGAGACCCCTGATGGCAGTTGACCTCGGGTGGTTGCTCCACAGTGGCTACACCGGAGGCGATGGAGTCGATATTCGGTTACTGCCGGGATGATGGGGGGCAGGTCTACAACTTGGTGGCGATGGGGAGTCTCATCCTCACCACTGAGGGGATGGCCGCAGCCTGAACAATTGCTGGGGATTTGCTCGTGAATGGATTGGCAGGCTTCGGGGGGGTAAAGGGGTTGCTGGGGTTGCTGCCTTGTACGACGGGTCTGCGGGGGACGATTACTTTTGCCGAATCCGCCTTTATCGCCCTTGCCACTTTTAGCTTGGGGAGCGTCTTGGGAGGGAGGTTGGGATGAGTTTTTGGAGTTTCGGTTTAAGCGCTCTTCTAGTTCTGTGACGCGAGTGCGCAGTTGCTGGTTGGCCTGTTCTAGCTGATTAATTTGCTGGCTGAGTTGCACCAATATCGACCATTTCACGCTCTCTGGTGTGGCTGACCAGTCTGCTGGCGTGAGCTGTTGTCCCAAAAGGTGCAATGGTTCACTCATGGCTCAACTCTAGCTGAGGTCGCGGCGAAAAGACTACTTGCTCAACTCAACCCCTGGGACACTTACCCTGGCCTGGACTCAAAGACCGCTACTACTTCGCCGTTCCCTGCCCAACCGAAAACAATGATCGAGCCTGCATGGGCCGCTTTGAAATCAGCGCCCTACGCCAGTTTTTAGAAGAAGGCGATACCCATTACCGTTGCCAATTTTGCCGCACCCGCCACGAAATTGTGGACTTACTCTACGGCTTTGAAGAGGACGATACCCGCGAACAGCTCACCCGCATTGAGACCAAGGTTGATCGCGGTTTTGCCGAAATCCAAGCCAACTTGGCCGAATGGGAAAGCCGCATCGCCAACTACACCATGGGCATCATGCGGGCCATTGCCAACGAAGCCAAAGCTGGCCCGCGCCTGTTCACCCTTGAACCTGTGGATGGTAACTGGCGGCGACTGTTTGACAAGCGCTATCGCCTGCATCTCTGGTGCGAGGCCGAGAACTGCCAGCACAAGGTTCATCAGCCCGATTTAGGGGTGTACGAGTTCAAAGCGTCTCGGGAGTGGGTGACCAAAGTTGCGCCCTATGCCAATTTCGTCTCGCGAGTGCTGAAAACGGTTCTGCCCGTTGCCGCTCCCGCCGCTAACCTCTACTTCGGCGAAGCGATCATGGACGATTGGGTGATTCAGCAATCCCTTGAAGCCATGAAAGAAGCCACAAGTACCTTGCTCGATGGCGAGATTCCTGTTGCTGAACCCGGTCGCCTCAAAGATGGCCTGCTTACCGATGCCGAACGGTCTGGGATTCTGGCTCTCCACGCCTTCCTCAGTGAAGAAGACCCCAATCATCAACGCCTTGGCTTGAAGCGAATGCCCACCTACACGGGCGATTACCTCTGGCTATGCGACAAGCATTATGAAGCTGCTCAGCCAAAGATTCCCGATCGCATCGAGTAGCTTGTAATAGCACGTTAGTCTCATCGTTTGGAGGTGCGATGACCTTTGCCGAGACAGCTCTAAACCCCACCACCGCGCCGCGATCGCCCGACGGCGCTCACTTTGACGTGATTGTGATTGGCGCGGGCATCGGCGGGCTGGTCACCGCCACCCAGCTTGCTGCGAAGGGTCTGAAACCCTTGGTGTTAGAACGGTATCTGATCCCCGGCGGCAGTGCCGGTTACTTTGAGCGCGACGGCTACCGCTTTGACGTGGGGGCCTCAATGATTTTTGGCTTTGGCCACCAGGGCACCACCAACCTGCTCACCCGTGCCCTCGCCGCCGTGGGGCAGTCCATCGAAACCATTCCTGATCCGGTGCAGGTTCACTATCACCTGCCCAATGATCTCGCGATTCGGGTTCACCGAAACTACGAGCAATTTCTGGCGGAACTCACAGCCCGCTTTCCCCAAGAACGCGCCGGTATTCGCCAGTTCTACGACGCCTGCTGGGGCGTGTTTAATTGCCTGAACCGCATCGAGCTGCTCTCCCTAGAGGAGCCCCGTTACGTGGCCCGTGTGTTTTGGCAGCATCCCCTCGCCTGCCTTGGCTTGGCCCGCCACCTGCCCTTTAATGTCGGCAGTCTGGCCCGCCGCTATCTGCGGGATCCCGAACTGCTGCGGTTCATCGATATGGAGTGCTACTGCTGGTCCGTGGTGCCTGCCGCCAAGACCCCGCTGATTAATGCCGGGATGGTGTTTAGCGATCGCCACTATGGCGGCGTCAACTATCCCAAAGGGGGCGTCGGCACCATTGCCCAGGCCTTGGCCCAGGGGTTGGTCAACCATGGCGGCCAGGTGCAGTACCAATCACGGGTGACCCGCATCCTCTCCGACCGGGGCCGCGCTGTCGGGGTGAAGCTGGCCACGGGAGAAACCTATGGGGCTGAACGGGTGGTTTCCAACGCCACCCGTTGGGACACCTTCGGGGCGCTTCTCAAGGAAGAACCCCTCCCCAAAACCGAACAGCGCTGGCAACGGCGCTATCAACGCTCCCCCAGCTTCCTGAGTCTGCACCTGGGGGTTGATCGCGCCGTCATTCCGGCCGGGACCGACTGCCACCACATCCTGCTAGAAGATTGGTCTGCCCTGGAAGAACCCTACGGCACGGTGTTCGTTTCCATCCCCACCCTGCTGGATCCGAGCTTGGCCCCGGACAATCGCCACATCATCCATGCCTTTACCCCCAGTTGGCTCCAAGACTGGGACCCCCTCACCCCCTCGCCATACCAAGCCCAAAAGCAGGCCAAAGCCGCCCAGGTGATTGCCCGTTTAGAAAAGCTTTTTCCTGGCCTTGATCAAGCTATTGACCATTGCTCCATCGGCACCCCCCGCAGCCATCGTCGCTTTCTAGGCCGTCGGGACGGCACCTATGGCCCCATGCCCGTGGGGCAACTCCCCGGACTGCTGACCATGCCCTTTAACCGCACCGCCCTGCCAGGGCTTTACTGTGTAGGCGACAGCACCTTTCCCGGTCAGGGACTGAATGCGGTGGCTTTTTCGGGGTTTGCCTGCGCCCACCGGATCGCCGCTGATTTAGGAGCCTAAATCCATGCTGATGGAGGGGATGCTCGTCTCGCTGCTCCTGGCCCTGCGCTCTCACTGGGCGTTGTATCTCCTGGCGCAACCGGACACCCATGGCAGCATCGCCTACGAATACGAGAAGAATTCCTATCCCCTGGCCTTAGCGGATGTGCTGGCAGGCAACCAGGCTGATCAGGCCCTGGCCTTTCTCCAGCAGCCCGACCCAGAAGCAGACGCCACCCTGGGCATCGATCTCTATTCCAGCTTTGTACTGAAGCTGCAAATCCGTAAATATTTTGCCTTTGGGGATGAGCTGGACCCGGCTTACCGCGATCGCATGTTCCAAGCCATGGCCCAACTCACCGCCACCGATCCCCTCGAACAGGAGGCGGCATCCCCCCGGAAATTTTGGTCCGGCTCCACCGACGATTGCACCACCCAGGTCGACTGTCGCAACACCGACAACCTGCGGGCCATGCGGGAAACTTCCCTGTATCTGATCGCCGAGGAAACCGGCAACGAAGCCACCCGCCAGATCTACAAAGCCCACCTAGAGCGCTATGTCTCCACCTTGCTCGATATCGGCATGGGGGAATGGGACAGCCCCACCTATCACGGCCATACCACCACCGCCTACTTGAATCTTTATGACTTTGCCCAGGATCCCGAGGTGAAGCAGTTGGCCCAGTCGGCCCTAGACTGGCTGTTTCACAGCGCCGCCCTCAAATATTGGCGCGGCACCTGGACCGGCCCGGTCAAACGCCCCGGCGGCACCGACGCCGAACGGTTTTTCTGGCTCTACTTTGGCCAAGGACCCTCCCCAGAAACGACCTCCAAAGACTGGATCCATGGCCTCACCAGCGACTATCGCCCTCCGGCTGAGGTGATGGCGATCGCCCAGCGCCAAATCCCCTTGCCCCAAGAGATCCGCCGCACCCATCCCCATTACGAAAACTGGCTCCCTGATCGCTACGGCCCCGCCTTTTACGAAACCCTATATCTCGCTCACTCCTTTCAACTGGGGAGCTTACTGAACGGCACCGGTGGCGATTGGCAGGGGTTTAGCCTGGCGGTGGCGCAGGGGCAAGGGGTGGATCAGATGCGGGTCGAAGGGGGCGGTCAACAGGCAATCGCCCAATACAAAAATCTGTTGATCTGGCAGGGGACGGCTCCCCCGCAGCTCACCCTGCCTGCCGGGACTCAAACCCAGGTGGGAGACATCACCTTTATCGAGACCGAGCAGGCTTGGATTGCCCTGTGGCGATTTGACAATGGCTTTGCTTTAGAAATCGGTGAGTCTCAAACCCACGGGGATTTTGAGACGTTTCGTGATCGGGTCATCAAGCAGAGTGAATTGCAATCTCAAGGACCGACGCTGGTCCTGCGCGGATCCTTAGGCAAACGTCTGGCGTTGCGTTCTCAGGGCGAGGGGCGACCTACCGTTTGGCGGGATGGCCAGCCCGTGGGTTGGGAGACTGAATAATGAAGACTGGGGCCGTCCCTATTGAAAGGGCCATCTGTATAAAGGTATGACATCCCCACAAGAGCGTCTGTACCCATTCATTTGCGAAGGATGTGTCTAAAAAAGTTTTTGTGATTATCCCAGTTCATAATCGCCAAGTCACAACCCTGACCTGCCTAGAACATCTTCAGCAGCAACGGATTTTTGATTGGTGCCAAATTGTGGTGGTTGACGATGGTTCGACCGATGGAACCATCGCGGCCATCCACGATCAATATGAACAGGTAGTGGTCTTAACAGGGGATGGCAACTTGTGGTGGACGGGGGCGATCGAGGTGGGGATGCGCTTCAGCTACCAACAGGGGGCCGACTACTTGATATGGCTGAATGATGACACCTTACCTCTCCCTGGCACCCTAGAACGCCTAGTCGACTACTGCGACAGCCACCCCCAGACCCTGGTGTCTGCCCAATGTTATGAAACGGCAGCGCTCAAGCATCCGA
>JAQCKL010000334.1 GCA_027592485.1 Cyanobacteriota bacterium | reverse complement strand
CTTGTCGCAACTTATACCCTGAGAGCTTTTATTACTTCAAGACCGACTTTTCAAACATCCTCTTAGCCAGAATGCCTGCCGTCAATCTTTTGCGTCTCTTACTAACCCTACGTCGCACAGGACCGGAGTACCCCATGCACCCAATTACTGCCCATATCCTGCGGGATGCCCATGCCTTTAACCCAGAGTCCCTGGCTACCCTGCCGCCATTGCCAGAATCTCGTCCGCTTTTACTGATTGGCCATGGCAGCCGTGATCCCCAAGGGCGACAAAATCTGCTCGATTTTGCTGCAGCCTACCAAGCGCTAGATGCCACCCGACCGATTATTCCTTGTTTCTTGGAATTGACGGAGCCCACGATTCAACAAGGGGTCGATCGCTGTGTTGAGCAGGGCTATGACCAGATTTCAGCCCTGCCGGTATTGCTCTTTGCCGCCCGTCACAATAAGTTCGACATCACCAACGCCCTGGATCAGGCTCGGCAGCGGCATCCCCAAGTGCAGTTTCACTATGGGCGACACTTTGGCATTACCCCCGAAATTTTGGCCCTTTGGCGCGATCGCCTCACCCAGTTAGACACCCCCGCCCATAACCCCCAAGGCATCGACCGATCCGAGACCGTGCTGCTCTTTGTGGGGCGGGGTGCCAGTGACCCTGACGCCAACGGAGATGTGGCGAAGCTAGCGCGGGTGCTATGGGAGGGCAGTGGCTATGCCACCGTCGAAACCTGTTTTATTGGCATCACCCATCCCCGTTTGGAAGAGGGCTTCCGGCGGGCGCGCCTTTACCAGCCCCGGCGGATTATCGTCCTGCCCTACTTCTTATTTACGGGAGTGCTGATGCAGAAGATTCAAGGAATCGCGGCTGAACAGCAGCTTCAACACCCCGATACCGAGATTGTCTGCTTACCGGAAATGGGCTTGCACCCCCAATTAATGGCGGTGATGCGCCGTCGCGAAATCGAGACCCAGGAGGGCACGGTGCAAATGAACTGCGAGCTCTGCAAGTTTCGTTTAGCCGTATCTGCAGCCAGCGGCTCCCACGGCCATGACCATCACGGCCATGACCATCACGGCCATGGCCATCATGATCAGGGCCATGGACACGACCATAGCGCCATGGTGGATCCCTACCAAGAACCCGCTCAATACCATGGGCGCATTTGGCAGGTACCGTAGGGGAGTGCGTCAGTTGTTGTTTTGAATGGTGTTTTGAAGCATCCCATGGCCTCATCTTTTCACGTGGGCGATCGCGTCCGTTTAGCGATTGCCCCCCCCTATTTCAAAACCGCCGATCCGATGCCCATGCTGCGGCCTCCCGATCTCGTCACCGTAGGCACCGTTGGTACCCTGATGGACCAGCGACCTGGGGGATATTGGGGGGTCCGGTTTGACACCCTAACGGTGCTGGTGGATGAATCCTATCTGGAAACGGATAGTAACTGATCGATCATGCGATTGGCTTGGGCACCGTATCCCCCGCCGAATAGATTGAAGTGATTGAGGATGTGGTAGAGGTTGTAGAGGGTTTTGCGCGTGCCGTAGCCCGCTTCTAAGGGAAAGGCGGCATTGTAGCCCTCATAAAAGGGCTGGGGAAATCGGCCAAATAACTCCGTCATGGCGATATCGACCTCGCGATCGCCGTAATAGGTCGCCGGGTCTAAAATCACCGGTTCCCCCGCCTCCGTGACAGCGGCATTACCCGACCACAGATCCCCATGGACAAGGGCTGGTTTGACCCCATGGCCCGCCAGCAACCCAGGCACTGCATCCAGCAATGCCCCTTGATGGGGGAAATGTCCCCCCCGCCGTTGGGCGAGGCGTAATTGATACCGCAAGCGGTGTTGAACGTAAAACTCTAACCAGGTTTCGGTCCAGGGGTTGGGTTGGGGGGTCTCGCCGATGGTGTTGTTTTGCTGCCAACCAAAGCCGCACCCATGGGTAGTTCGATGTAGGGCTGCCAACTGCTGCCCCATACGATACCAGGTCTCAGGGCTGCCCTGCCCTAGTTCCAACCAATCCATCACAATGTAGGCAGCCCCAGCGGCGGTTCCCCAGCAGAGGGGGCGCGGCACAAGGATGGTCTGGGTTTGAGCCATCTCGGCTAGCCCCAAAGCTTCCGCCTCGAACATACCGATATGGATCGCCTGATTGACCTTTAAAAAATACTGCTGACCACCATCGACAATGTGATAGGCCTGATTGATGCTGCCCCCCCCGACCGACCGGCGGTCTTTGAGCGTGAAGGGGCGACCCGTCACCCTGGTGATGCGATCGCTAATCTCAGTCCAGAGGGCATGGGTCAACATCGCGTCAGTCCTGAACCTATGGGGCGGGCCGCAGGGTTACGGCACCATAGGCAGTGCTAGACAGATAGCGTTGGGCTACGGTCTGGATATCTTGGGCCGTTAAGGCCTGGATATAGGCTGGATAGTGCAACGCATGCTCTAGATGTCCGGTTAAGGTTTGGTAATAACCATAAAGTCCGGCCCGATCACTGGGACTTTCACTGCCAAACACATAGCGGTTTGCCACCTGGGTTTGGACCCGACGCAGCTCAGCAGGGGTGATTGCCTCCTGGCAAATGCGCTCAATGTGACCGGCGATGATGGCTTCCACTTCCCCTAGGTGTGCAGCGGCTAAATGGGCTCCAATGTGGAAAACCCCCTGCTGCCAATAGGTGAGGTTACCCGCTGAGATGCCGCTCACCAACTGCCGCTGCTCCCGTAGGTCCTGGGTGAGGCGGGATGTGCGCCCCTGGCCGAGGACTGATGCCAGCACATCTAGGGCATAGGTATCTTCCAAATCAGTTAACCCAGGGACCCGCCAGCTCATAATCAAACGGGCCTGCTGAAGGGAGGCGTCTGTTTGCTCAAGCCGCTGGATTTTCTTATAGGGAGATTCTGGCGCTGACCGGACGGCTCCATTGCCAGGGGAAGCGGCGGGATACTGGCGTTGGGCCATGGCCCGATCAAATCCCTCTGAAACCCCTTGAATCAGTTCCTCAACGGGCAAGTTGCCCACCGCCACGGCGGTGATCCGATTAGGCTGGTACCAATAGCCATGAAAATCGCGCATTTGTTGGGCGTTCAACCCTTCGATTACCGCCGTTGGCCCCAAGACGGGCCGCCGGTAGGGGAGGCGCTCGAAGGCCATTTCCATGGAGCGATAAAAGGTACGGCGGCGGGGATTATCGTTGGCCCGACGAATTTCTTCCAAGATCACCGGGCGTTCCCGCTCAAATTCGGCATCCGTCACTAACGGATTCATCACCAACTCAATCTGTAGCGGCGCTAAGTCGGCAAAATCCTGGGGGGCGGTGGTAATAAAGAAGTGGGTGTAGTCTTGGCTGGTGACGGCGTTGGTGAGACCGCCACGGGCCTCAATGCGGCGCTCAAATTCTCCGGCGGGCAATTGGGATGTGCCCTTGAAAATCATATGCTCTAGGAAGTGGGCCATGCCGTTAATCGCATCGGTTTCCACTGCTGAACCGACCCGCAACCAAAGGTTGAGATTGACCGCCTCCACGGGCATTTGCTCGGCAATGATGGTTAAGCCATTCTCTAAGCGCCGAATGGTGGGAGCCGTCACAGCCATCGGGGAGGCAACGGCGATCGCAGAGGTCATGGGCAAGCTACTCCTAGCAAAATTTTAATTTAGCGCTTTACCTATCTTAATCATACTTAGGAAAGACGGCTGTTTTGTAGGGATTTTAGCCATTCTTGCCAACCGTTCTGGCGCACTGAACCGGTTAGCGATCACCGCAAGGGTTTTTAGGGTTGAGCGAGGTCACCAGATCGGGTAGAAAACCCTTAGCAAATACCCGCTAATATTTCCTGGGAAGGAATTTAGCGGCCTTATAAATCAGTGCCCGATTAGCGCCCAAGCCTTGGGGCCAATATCGTTTGGTCTAAAGGGAATTCGTAAACTAAACTGAGGCGATAACCATTACTCAGCAGTATTTTTGGACCGAGAAGGGTGATGACATCGGTTCGCTGCTGAGGGGAATCTTCAGGGAGAAAGTGGTATGGGGACCTGGATTAAAGAAACGGATCAAGCGATCTATCTTATGCAAGGGGGATATTGGATCTCTCGCCTCACTAAATATCCGTCTAAAACGAATCCCAGCGAGAAGGTCCTGAATGCCAAGGCCATGACCAGTTGGTTTACAAGGTCAGATCCCCCCACGGCAATGACGATCTCCTCTGGGGCCGGGGCTGAACCCCCGCCAATGCCCGCCCCAGCCGCTCCTGAGCCAACAGCGGCTGGGGGCATTAACGCTGATGGCTTAAAGTTAGTCACGTCCTTTGAAGGGCTGGAGCTAGAGGCCTACCAAGATTCTGTCGGGGTCTGGACCATCGGTTATGGCCATACTTCTATGGCCGGTCCCCCCAAGGTGGTTCCAGGCGCTGCGATCACTGAGGCGGAGGCAAATGCCATTCTGAAGCGAGACCTCGCTAAGTTTGAGCAAGGGGTGCGAGAGCGCGTTAGCGTGGCCCTGACCAGCAATCAATTTTCGGCCCTCGTATCCTTCTGTTTCAACGTTGGTCTGGGGGCCTTTGGGGATTCCACCCTGCGTCGCAAGCTTAACGGTGGTGATTATGGTGGTGCGGCCAATGAGTTTCTCCGCTGGGATAAGGCGGGGGGGCAGGCGCTGCCCGGTTTGACCCGCCGCCGTAAAGCGGAGCGCGCGCTATTTTTGGGTGAAGACCATACCCAATTTCTGTAATGACGCTATCCTGTTCAACCCTTGACTCGATACCTTGCGATGTCTGACTTTTTAGGACCCGCTCCGGCCGCCGCTCCCTCTGTTCTGCCTGTATTGGGGAATACCCTATTGGACCCGGCTTTAGTCCCGGCTCCGGCCTATGATGTTTACCTGACGGTGGAGGATGTGCAGCGCCAACTGCGGCGATCGCGGGCCTCGGTTTATCGCTATGCCAACACCCACCCTGAAATCCTGAATCCGCCTTTTGACCCTAATAAGCTCAATCCTGAAGTCCGTAGTGATCGCGATGCCTCACTTCAGTTTCATGTGCGAGAGGTGCGTCGCTTTGCCCAAGATGTACTGGGCTTGGCCTTAACGCTGGCCGTGCAGCCTTCAGAAGAAACCACCACCCACGAACTGCTGAGGGCGGTGCTCAAAGAATTACAGGCGATTCGTCAGCTACTGGAAATTTCCCCTGACCAGAAGTAGAGATTTCCGTAGGGGATAGCTTCAATCAAAGGTGCTACTTTAAGACGGCAGCACCTAAACAAAGCTGGAAAATAGCATAAAATGTTATCCGTTTGACCCAACTTTAGTCTCCCCCTTGTTATGGTTGAAGCCACCTAGGGAAATCAGCTGCGGTTGCCTCGTCAACCCTAACAATCTTGTCCCCTATTCTCTTGCTTTTAAGCTAGGTTAGCTAACCTAAGGCATTTCAACCCGCCCTTGTTGACTTAAACTACCCAGATCTTTCTTCCCCTTTTTATGGACTCTGCCCGTTCATCCGAACCTCCTCCGGTAAGTGTCACAGGGGTTGAGAACAGGAGTTGTTGTGGAAGGGAGTAGTCAGTTAAAGTTTACCGAT
>JAQCKL010000333.1 GCA_027592485.1 Cyanobacteriota bacterium | reverse complement strand
CTTGGCGTAAAGCCGGTTCCCCCACAGCAGGGCCATAGTGGGTGCGGCCCTGATCCATGGCCTGTTGGGCGGCGACCCGAATGTGTTTCGGGGTGTCAAAATCCGGCTCCCCCGCGCTAAAGCTACATACATCAATACCGTCAGCAGCCATCGCCTTTGCCTTGGCAGAAATTGCCAAGGTCATCGATGGCGATACTTGATTTAACCGATCTGCCAGTCTCATAACCTGTCCTAAAATTAACAATTGCCCAGTTGCGCTTGATTGGGATGCAATCCCCAGATCTCCTTAGGCTAACTTGAATGTTTTGCCTTCCGATATGCTTAGTTGATAATTCATGACACCCGGAATCCGCCCCAGAGACCGCAGATTTCGGCAGGCGTCTAGCTTGGGCTGACCGACGGGTCCTGCCTTTATCTCAATTCGGAACTGCAATTCAGCGATGACGGCCCCTTTACGCCAAGCGGTAACCCTCGAACACATCAAGGATGGTGACACGCTGGTGGTGCGCACCGCTGACCAGGGGGAAAGGGTGGTGCGGTTGTATGGCATTGACTGCCCGGAGCTGGCCCAAGAGCCCTTTGGCCATGCGGCCAGGGTCCGCGTCAGGGAGCTAGTGGCCCCCGATGCCCGCCTAGAGCTGCTCGAAGTGGATCATGACTCCCATGGTCGCCTGGTGGCTGAGGTTTGGGCCGGAAACAGGTGTTTAAACACCCAACTCTTGCGGGAGGGCCATGCCGTCGCCTATCGCTATCATCTCCATGGGGAATTCAAGGAGCGATATTTGCAAGCGGAGGCGATCGCCCAAGCCAAAAAGCTGCAATTTTGGAGTCAGCCCGATCCTGAAATGCCCCGCGATTTCCGTCGCCGTCATCCCCGTCGGTAGTCTTTTCCTGTCACTTTACTCTGGTAAATCCTATGGCTCTGAATAAAGCCCGTGTGCGATCGCTCCACCGCTGGTTTGCGCCCGTGATGGCCATTCCTCTGCTGCTGACCCTGCTCACCGGCATGGCGTTTCAAATGGCATCGGTGACGGGAAAAGGGAGCGACTTTCTGTGGCTGCTGGATCTGCACCAGGGTAAATTTGGCCCCCTCAACCTCCGGGTGCTGTATCCCTTTTTGAATGGGCTGGGGCTGCTGACCCTGATGATTACCGGCATTCTGATGTGGTGGCAGACGAAGCGCCGCCAGCGATCGCCCTCTGTGTGATGGGGGAGTGTTATTGCTGCCAGGCTTGCCAGAGGGTATAGACCACCAGCGACATCAGCAGGCTTCTAAACAGCACGGTCACAGTCGAGTCGGGCAATTTTGGCAGCAGCCGGGTGCTGAGTTGGGCGCTCAATAGCCCCCCAAACCCGAGGATTAACCCCGCCGCCCACACCACATTCCCCCGCAACGCATGACCCGCTGTGGCCGCGATCGCCGTCATCACAATCACTGCCAAGCTGGTCTGGATAGATCGCTTAATCGTCTCCCCCAGCAGTAACATCTGCAGCGGCACCATGATCACGCCACCGCCGATGCCAAAGATGCCCGCCAGCAGCCCGGCGATACTGCCCGTGAACAAGCGGGCTACGGTGGGGTTCCACCGGGCTGGGCGTTCTGCCGTGGCATCCTCCTGACTGGCTAAGCGTTTGCGCACGCCGACCAAGTAGACATTGACCCCCAGTAAAACGGCAAAGGCAACCAGGAGCAGGGCTGGGGGTAGGATCGTGGCGATCGCCACGCCAATTTGGGCCGTCACTAAGGCGGGCAGCCCCAGCAACACCACCCGGTTAAAGTCCAGGTAGCCCATGCGCCAGTTTTGATAGCTGCCCGAAGCGGAGGTGACAATAATCGCCAAACTGCTGGTGGCCACCGCCTGAATCGGCTCATAGCCCAAGGTGACCAAAATCGGCACCAACACCGTCCCCCCTCCAATGCCGAGCAGTCCCGCTAAAATCCCGGCGAAGAGGCCGGATGCGCCGAGGGCAATCACACCAATGGGGGTCATTCTGTCTTCCTAGCTGGCCTGTTGAATTCTCCCTATTCTGGCAGCGTCGGGGCTGCCATGGATGGCCAATGCTAGGATAACGATGCCTTTTTGCCCGCGCTGCTTTTTGATCGCCCTAGGGGATGACCGATGGATTTGAAAAGTCGGATTCGAGATTTGCCTGACTTTCCCAAACCGGGGATTCTGTTTCGCGACATTACGACCCTCTTAGCTGATCCTGAGGCCCTCCGCTACACCATCGAGACCCTCACGGCGCAATGCGCTCCCTTTGCCCCGGACTACATCGTCGGCATCGAATCCCGTGGGTTTATGTTTGGGGTGCCCCTAGCCCACCAACTGAACGTGGGATTTGCCCCGGTGCGTAAACCCGGCAAGCTTCCCGCTGCGGTGCATCGGGCCGAATATGCCCTGGAATACGGCACCGATACCCTAGAGTTGCACCAAGATGCCTTCCGCCCCGGTAGCCGCGTGGTGATCATCGATGATCTGATTGCCACTGGGGGCACTGCTGCCGCGACAGTGCGGCTGGTGCAGCAAACCGGTTGCGAGGTAGTGGGCTTTGGTTTTGTGGTGGAATTGACCTTTTTAGAAGGGCACAAGCAGTTGCCAGCAGACGTCCCCATTGTCAGCCTGGTGCAGTATTAACCAATTGCGGTATTACCATGGGGAGACGCTCCGTACCCTTTCGGCCATGACCTCCACCCGACCGCAGATCCGGCGATCGCCCGTTGAAATTTGGGAACTGGGAAGGACGACCCTCACCAGTGAAACCAGCCTCTACATCCTGAAACGGGTTTTGCAGGCGCTGTTAACCCTAGGGTTGGCCTCGGCCTTTAGCTTTTTCATCATTCAGCTCTCCCCTGGGGACTTTTTAGATCTCTATCGCCAAAACCCCCAGATTTCACCAGAGACCATCCAGCAACTCGAAAAGCAATTTGGCCTTGATCAGCCCTTGATCAATCAATATTTTCTCTGGCTAGGGCAGGTGGTGTTCCACGTTAACTTTGGGGAGAGTTTTGCCTACCAACGACCGGTGGCCGAAATCCTGTCAGAGCGGATTCCCAACACCTTACTCCTGTCATTTGCGTCGATTATTGTGACCTGGGCGATCGCCATTCCCCTCGGCATTGTGGGAGCGGTGCGGCAAAACCAATTTTTGGATAAAGCCCTACGGGTGCTGAGTTATGTGGGCCAGGGAATTCCCACCATCATCACCGGTCTGTTGTTGCTGTTCTTAGCCCAGAGCACGGCTCCCCTGTTTCCGATCGGGGGCCGCACCAGCATTAACCACGAGGACTTCACCTGGCTCGGCAAACTGCTGGATATCGGCTGGCACATGATTTTGCCAACCCTGGCCCTGAGTGTGACCAGCTATGCCGGACTCCAGCGGATCATGCGTGGGCAGCTTTTGGATGTGTTGCGACAGGACTATATCCAGACGGCCCGAGCCAAAGGGTTACCCGAAAATCGGGTGATCTACGTCCATGCGCTCCGCAATGCCCTCAACCCGATGATTACCCTGCTGGGGTTTGAGTTCGCTTCACTTCTGGGCGGCGCGTTTATTACCGAGAATTATTTCAACTGGCCGGGGCTGGGGCGGCTGATTTTACAGGCGGTACAGGCGCAGGATCTGTATCTGGTGATGGCCAGTCTGATGATGGGGGCGGTGATGCTGATTGCCGGCAATCTCTTGGCAGACATTACCCTCACCTTGGTCGATCCGCGCATTAAGCTTTCGGAGATGACTTAACTTCGGCTCTACGGTACGTCAAGCAAATTACCCCCTGGGACCGCTGCCCACAGCGGGTAGAATTCGGCCCCCCAGTATCGTCTACTCAGTAATGAAATCATGATGGTGTTGGGGTACGAGCTGGGCCACTTTGCCCATCGCGATCACCTCAGGGGTCGGGGTCGGGGGATTGTGGTGCAGATCGTGGCGTCTCTGCTGTTTGGTGATGCGGGCTCGATTGGTGCGGCCAGTTTGGAAACGTTTGCGCGATCGCAATTTTCCCAGCAGCAAGAAACCCAGGCGGATGAGTTTGGCCTAACGCTGTTGCAGCAAATCTATGGCCATGCGGGTGGGGCGACTGCCTTTTTTGCCCGCATCGGCGATCAACCGGGAGCCAATTTTGATTTCCTCACCACCCACCCCGCGCCTCAGAGCTAATCCTGTAGGGGTTTATTAGCAACGGCAGCAGCGCCCTGTTTGACAAAGAAAAAGCGTTCAATAGCATTGGCTAGTACCTTGACCCCTGGCAAGGGTTGTTTCTTGGAAGGGGCAAAGCCGACTAACTGGGTTAAGGCTAAAGTGGCTTGACGAAGCGAGTTGACTGGCTTAGCCGAGAGTTGATGCAACAACGTCAGGTCTTCCGGTTCAAACATCGTCTTTGCGGGTTGCTCCGGGTCATGCCGTAAGGCATAGGTGAGCCCCAACAGTTGCCAAGCGACCACAGAGTAAAAGGCTAAGGCATTGGCCAACGTATGGACATCGTCAAACTGGAGCTTCTCCACGTTGAGCGCCCCGGACTTAAGGGTGAAATGTAGTCGCTCAATGCGCCAGCGCAAGGCATAGAAACGGATGATGCGTTGCACGTTATCTGCTCGTTCAATGGGCAGACTGGTCAGTAGAAACCAGGAAAGTGCGTTATCGGCATCGAAGCAGTCCGCTTGAGATTTAGCGTCAACACAAGCGACTTCAGTGGCCACGACCAGCGAGAGCACTTGCGTCTTGTGCCGAGCCGGGCTCAAGTCCTTGTTCGGGTAGATATGAACGGTCGCCGCTTGCAGGTTTAGCGTCAGGTCGACGGTGCGTCGCTGGCCTTTAATCTGACGTTCGATTTGGACTGACTCATGACCGTAGTCGTTGAGGTGTGCGCAGACCGCCGGCAATGGGCAAACCACTCCAGCCGTGACCACTTCCACCCGTCGCGGTTGAAACACCCGCACCAGCAAGTCTACGTTCGATTCACGGGGCGCTTTGAAGAACTCAAAGATGTCACTTTCTCGGTCTGCCGTCACGACCCAACGTTTATACGAACCCTGAGCCTGTTGATTGACGGCAGCGAGTCCGTTGAACCACTTCTGAGACTCTTTCTGTGAGGACGGCCAGTCCATCGCCCCGCCTCGCGTCCAGTACTGTTGGTTGAGCACACCAAGCGGCTGCCCCCCTTCATCCATCAGTAGGACGTTATGTTGCATCAGACCCCGCACCTTGCCCTGGATAACACCCAGCCCTGTCATCTGGGCTTGACCCGAGTAGTTGTAGTAAGTGGTGTCTTGAGCGGCTATCAAGTACTCGCTATCACTCGCCTGCGCCCGCGCTCGTGTCGCCGCCACATGACCTGACAACATCGTTGAATGCTTCATCTCATCTCTTGAAAACAACCCCGCCACCGTTTGCCTGAAGCTATTGCCCATGCAGCTAGAGAAGGACAGGCTGGGTTGTTCGCAGGCTAGCGCGTAAGCTTTGTTCAGACTTTTTTTACCTGCGGTCGGAAGGCACTTAAGGGCACCTCGAACAATAGAAAGATTTCATATCAATAGCCCAGCAAGAGCAGACTGTGAGCCAAGCTAAGAGCATGAAGGT
>JAQCKL010000332.1 GCA_027592485.1 Cyanobacteriota bacterium | reverse complement strand
GGCAGATCTCGGATGGAAAATAAATTGTATATTCCCAGGATTCAGAGGTGCTCTAGCATTGCATTTAAGTACGATTGTAGGATCTCAAATTCATGGATGTACCTGCCCCAGAATAGAGGCCTCTGCATGAGGAGAAAACCAGAGGTTTTCTCCTCCCATTCGCTTTTTCGTGATGCGTTACTTCAGAAGGTGTTGGTTATGTATGGTGTGCCCGAGCCGGGTCTGGTTCTGATTAAAGCGTTTGAAGGCTGCCACCTCAGCGCCTATCCCGATCCCTTGTCGGGGGGTGTCCCTTACACCATTGGTTGGGGCAGTACCCGCCGCAAGGATGGGTCTCCCTTTCGGTTGGGGGAGACGATCACCCAGGCTGAGGCCGACGACCTGCTGCGCTGGCAGGTGGAGCAACACTTTTTGCCTGCCCTCGCCCGCATTCCGGGATGGGCAGAACTGAATGCGGCTCAGGCGGGGGCAATTCTCAGCTTTGCCTATAATCTCGGGGCTGATTTCTATGGGGCCAGCGGCTTCGAGACGATTTCGCGCACCCTTCGCCTAGGGCAATGGGTCGACATGGAATATGCCTTGACCCTCTATCGCAACCCCCGCACCCATGTGGAAGAAGGGCTCCTGCGGCGGCGGCTCTCGGAGGCGGAGGTGTTTTTGTCTGGGGTGCCTGGCCAGGACCTGAGTGGGGCGGGGGTTGCGTATTTGGCGACCCGCGATCGCACCTACCGCCAAAACGCCCTTTTGAGTGACCAAGCCCTGCAGTATTTGGCTGCCTTGAAGGGCGAGCCCAGCCCCAGTCCATCCCAGCCCACCATTTCAGCGGAGCCGTTATCGCCCCCAGCGGCCCCAAAACCCGATGGCCCCCGCCTGCTATACCTCACAGAACCCAACCTCGAAGGGGATGATGTGCGGGCGGTGCAGCAGGGGCTGGCCCAAGCCGGGATCGCCATTGTCGTGGATGGGTTCTTTGGCCCTGGCACCCAACTGGCGGTGGAGCGCTACCAAAAGATCAATGGGTTGACCGTGGATGGGGTCGTCGGGGAAGGGACGCGATCGCGCTTGCTGCAGCGATCGCTCTATGTGAGTGATCCCTACCTGGTCGGGGAGGATGTCAAAGCGGTGCAACAGGCCCTTGCCCGCCAGGGGTTAGCGGTCACCGTTGATGGCGTCTTTGGCCCCGGCACCGAGCAGGCCGTGTACAGCTTTCAGCGGCAGATGGGCGTGCTCGTCGATGGCGTTGTCGGTCCCCGCACCCGCCAACTCCTCACCGCCCGTCGTTTATATCTCACCTACCCCAACCTCAAGGGGGCCGATGTGGAAGCGGTGCAAAAAGCCCTCACCCGCTCTGGGCTAGCCGCCACCGTCGATGGCAGCTTTGGCCCCGGCACAGAATGGGCGGTGAAACAATTTCAGACCCGCCATCACCTCCTAGCGGATGGGGTGGTGGGACCTAAAACCTTGGTGAAATTGGGGGCGCTGTAGTGCATCGGCGATCGGGTCGGGCAAGCTAAGCCAGGTTCGGCAGGATTTCTATGGATGTGATCAAGACCCGAATCCCAGGGGTGCTGGTGTTAACTCCCCAGGTCTTTGGTGATTCCCGTGGCTTTTTTTTTGAAAGCTTTAACCAGCGTCAGTTTAATGAGTTGACCCAAACCCCGTACGACTTTCTCCAAGACAACCATTCCCGATCCGAGCAAGGCACCCTGCGGGGGCTCCACTACCAACTGGAGCGTCCCCAGGGCAAGCTGCTGCGGGTGGTCATTGGCAGCATTTACGATGTCGCGGTGGATCTACGCCGTAGTTCCCCCACCTTTGGCCAATGGCTGGGTCGGGTACTGGACGCCGAGCACCAGCAGCAAATCTGGATTCCCCCCGGCTTTGCCCATGGCTTTTATGTGATCTCCCCTGCCGCAGAAGTCTTGTATAAAACCACCGATTACTACCACCCCTCCTCGGAACGCACCCTGGCCTGGAATGATCCGACCCTCGCCATTGACTGGCCGCTGACCCTGCCCCCGAAGCTCTCCGCCAAGGACCAAAGGGGCACATTGTGGGCGCAGGCCGAGGTGTTTCCGTGAGTCGTGTGGTGCTGGTCGGTCAAAGGGGGCAGGTGGGCCAGGTGCTTTTGAGGGGACTGGCCGACGCCGCAATGGAGATGGATGTCGTCGCCTTAGATCGATGCCAACTGGACCTCACCCAGCCAGAACAGATTCGGGCCACCATGGCGGATTTATGCCCCCAGATCATCATCAATGCTGCCGCTTATACCGCAGTGGACCAGGCGGAGACAGAAGTTGCCCAGGCCCAGGTGATCAATGCCGAGGCCCCGGAGCAATTGGCGATCGCCGCCGCCGACTGCGGAGCCCAATTGATTCATTTTTCGACGGACTATGTGTTTGATGGGCAAAGGGGCATCCCCTGGGGAGAAGCGGATGTGCCCCGTCCCTTGGGGGTGTACGGCCAAACCAAACTGGCGGGGGAGGTGGCGATCCGTCAGGCTTTGCCCGACCATCATCTGATTGTCCGCACCGCCTGGGTCTATGGGGCGACGGGTAAAAGCAACTTTGTCAAAACCCTGCTGCGGCTGGGCCAAACCCGAGACGTGATCAAGGTCGTACAGGACCAAGTCGGTACGCCGACTTGGGCAGAGGATTTAGTCCGGGCGGTGGTGACGTTAGTGGATCAGGGCGATCGCGTCCCCCCCGGCACCTACCATTACACCAACAGCGGCGTCGCCAGTTGGTATGACTTTGCGATCGCCATTTTTGAAGAAGCCCGCGCCCTAGGATTGCCCCTAACTGTTCAGGATGTGCAGCCCATCCCCAGTCAGGCGTATTTCACTGCCGCCCAGCGCCCGCTATATTCTGTGCTGGATTGCCAAAAAATCACCGCGCTGTTGGGTTACCCTGCCCCCCATTGGCGGGTGAGTTTGCGAACCATGTTGCGGCAATACCTCCAGGACAAACACCCATGAAAGGCTTAATTCTCTCCGGCGGTAAAGGTACGCGCCTGCGGCCCCTCACCTACACGGGGGCCAAGCAACTGGTACCCGTTGCCAATAAACCGATCCTTTGGTATAGCGTCGCTAGCTTGGTGGCGGCTGGGATTACTGACATTGGCATTGTGGTCAGCCCAGAAACCGGGGGCGAAATTGAGGCAAAAACCGGTAAGGGCGATCGCTTCGGAGCCCGCCTCACCTATATTCTGCAACCTAGCCCCAGTGGTCTCGCCCACGCCGTCAAAACCGCCCGCTCCTTTCTCCAGGACGAGGCCTTTGCCATGTATCTGGGGGACAACCTGATCCAAGATGGCCTCGGTGACTTTATCCAGACCTTTCAAACCAAAGCCCTGGATGCGCTGATTTTGCTAAAAAGCGTCCCCAACCCCAGTGCCTTTGGGGTGGCCGAGGTGGATAATCAGGGGCGGGTCCTCCATCTGGTGGAAAAACCGGTGTTACCCCCTTCTAACTTGGCCTTGGTGGGGGTCTATCTGTTTTCCCCTCAAATTCACACCGCCATTAATCACATTCACCCCTCCGCCAGGGGGGAGTTAGAAATCACCGATGCGATTCAGCAACTGATCGATACCGACCAGACAGTGGAAGCCCAAATCCTGAACGGCTGGTGGCTCGACACTGGCAAAAAGGACGATCTGCTAGAGGCCAACCGGCTGATTTTGGACGAATATTTGGGGGCATCAGCGATTTCTGGGACCGTAGACGACCAGAGCCAGATCAGTGGCCGGGTCACCCTGGGCTCCGGCTCCACCCTGGTGAATTGCACCATCCGGGGACCGGTGATTATTGGCCACCATTGCCGCCTCGAAAACTGTTTTGTGGGGGCCTACAGCAGCATCGGCGATGATGTCACCCTCACTGACATTGAGATTGACCACAGCGTGGTCCTGCAGGGGGCACGGATTGAAGGGATTCGCCAGCGGATTGTGGATAGTTTGATTGGTCAGCGGGCGCGGCTCACCACTGCGCCCCTCCGCCCCAGGGCCTTGCGGTTCTTGATTGGGGATGACAGTCAAATTGAGCTGACTTAGTGCTGCTACGTAGAATTCGAAATTCAAAATGCAGAATTCAAAATAAAAAGGCCTATCAGGCAGGCTTTTTAGGCATTGTGAAGGGGGGCAACCACCCGGTACTGGATCGAGAGAAGTAAACGGAGAAACAGATTGACCTCAGGATTACAGCGATTACTGATTACCGGTGGCGCGGGCTTTATCGGCTCCAATTTTGTTCGTCATTGGCTCCAAACCCACCACACCCCGGTCGTGGTGCTAGATGCCCTCACCTATGCGGGCAATCGCGCCAACTTAGGGGATCTGGAGGCTGCTTTTCCAGAGCAGTTGACCTTTGTGCAAGGGGATATTGGCGATCGCCCGCTGGTTGACAGCCTATTGCAGAAAAACAACATCGACACCCTGGTCCACTTTGCCGCCGAATCCCATGTGGATCGCTCCATCCTCGGCCCCGCCCCCTTCATTCAAACCAATGTGGTCGGCACCTTCACCCTGCTGGAGGCCTTTTATCACCACTGGCAAGGCCAAGGCCAGCCCGATCAGCTCCGCTTCCACCATGTTTCTACCGATGAGGTCTATGGCAGCCTCAGCCCCACCGACCCCGCCTTTACCGAACTCACCCCCTACGCCCCCAACAGTCCCTACTCGGCCTCTAAGGCCAGTAGCGATCACCTGGTGCGGGCCTATCACCACACCTATGGGCTGCCCACCCTGATCACCAACTGCTCCAATAATTACGGCCCCTACCACTTCCCCGAGAAGCTGATTCCCCTTTCTATCGTGAATATGCTGCTGGGCAAAGCCCTGCCCATCTATGGGGATGGGCAAAATGTGCGGGATTGGCTCTATGTGGTCGACCATTGCCGCGCCATTGATGTCGTTTTGCACCGAGCCCAGCCAGGCAGCACCTACAACATTGGGGGCAACGCCGAAATCAGCAATTTAGACCTGATCGGCCTGCTCTGCGATCAGATGGATGCGTTGGCCCCAGATCTGCCGGTGCGACCCAGCCGCGACCTGATTACCTTTGTGAGCGATCGCCCCGGCCACGATCGCCGCTACGCCATGGATATTCGGAAAATTCACCAGGATCTGGGCTGGTCACCCCAGGTCACCCTAGAAATGGGCCTCCGCCAAACCCTGCAGTGGTATCTCAATCATCCGGACTGGTGGCAACCCTTGCTCACCGCAGCCTATCAGCAGTTTTATCAAGAGATTTATGGGTAAGTCTGGCTTGTTTAGATGGGACGTTCTCCTTAGAAAGGGAATGCTAACGGTAGCGTTCAAACCCCGGCACAGTTATTGATATGCCCGCCATTTCTGTTGTTATTAATACGTACAATAGTGCGAAATTCATTTGTGAAACGATTCAATCTGTTCTAGATCAGAGCTGGACAGACTTTGAATTAATCATTATTGATGATGGCTCAAAAGATAACACCCTAGAAGTGGTCAAAACCATTCAAGACGATCGCATTCTGATCTATCCCTATACCAATGGCGGTATTTCTAAAAGCCGTAATCGCGGCATTGAGCGGGCCTCTGGCGAGT
>JAQCKL010000331.1 GCA_027592485.1 Cyanobacteriota bacterium | reverse complement strand
GATATCGAAGCGTCCCATGGTTCACCGAAATCGTCGCCTTAGCTGACCTCTTTGAACAAAGACAGTTTTGATTCCTTTAGAAAATCACCCCTAGGGCAGTGCCGTGTCCCTAAAACATCTCAATTGTCCGCGTTATTTAATTCGCGATCCTTAGAACACCTAGGATCGCTCTGATCCCTAGCACAGCAGCAAAGTGACTCGCAGCCTGGAGCTAACCGGACTGGCGACTGCTTACTCACTACTTTTCTGAGTCCCAGAGACGTGCGTCAGCCCAAGAAACGGGATACAATGTTTACAATATGTAACATTTGCGTTTAAGTGACTAAGGTAATGCGACTGAAGGATGAACTCAAGGGCTGGGGCTTTACCCAGGGTGCTGAGAGCTTAAATGGCCGTTTAGCCATGATTGCCTTTACGACCGCCATCATCGTGGAACTCCTGACCGGTCACGGGTTTTTGCAATTTCTGAAACTTATTTGACGCCTTCTTGCCCGCCCGCTGTCACACCGCCAAGGAGACTGGCCAGCAGGGCTTTTTGGGCATGCATGCGGTTCTCCGCTTGCCGCCAGATCTGGGACTGGGAACCCTCTAAGACGGCATCGGTAATTTCTTCCCCCCGGTGGGCAGGCAGGCAGTGCAGGACGATCGCCTCCTTCTCCGCCAAGGCCAAAAGGGCTGCATTGACTTGATAGGGCTGAAAGATTGGAATGCGGCTCTCCGCCGAGTCTTCCTGCCCCATGCTGGCCCAGACATCGGTATAGAGAATATTGGCCCCTTCCACTGCCGCCTTGGGATCCGTGGTGACCTGGATTTGGCAGCGATCGCCCGCCAACACCTGGGCCTGTTTCACCATCGCAGCATCGGGAACATAGTCCGGGGGGGTTGCCACCCGAATATTTACCCCCGCCAAGGCACAGCCCAGCATCAGGGAATGGGCCATATTGTTGCCATCCCCCAGGTAAGCCAGGGTGGTGCCAGCCAGTTGCCCAAAACATTCCTGCACCGTCAGCAAATCCGCCAGGATCTGGCAGGGGTGAGTCTGATCGGTGAGGGCATTAATGATCGGGATGTCGGCGTACTGGGCAAATTCTTCCAGTTCCGCCTGGTCATAGGTGCGGATCGCCAGGGCATCTAAATAGCCACTCAATACCCGTGCCGTATCGCGAATCGGCTCCCCCCGACTGACCTGAATCAGGTTGATCTGCAGGTCGAGGACCTGTCCGCCCAATTGCACCATCGCCACGGAAAAGCTGACGCGGGTACGGGTAGAGGCTTTGCGAAACAACAGTCCCAAAACCTTACAGGAGCAATCGGCCTGGACGGCACCAGATTTGAGCTGGGTGGCCAGGGTGAGCAACCCTTGGAGATCCTCAGCGGTGATATCTGCCAAGGTGAGAAAATCTTGCCCAACCAGTGCTGTCATTGGTGATGACCCCTTGCCGCGTATGAGAAAGTAATACGCTACCAGATTTTCAGGAAACCTCACCCTGGCAACGAACCTTGGCCCCCCAGAGATTGGTTTGTACGAGCAGATAAACGTCCCTAAGGCAGCCATTCCCATGCTTGGAAATTTCACATTCGCCAGCTTGTCGAAGGCGCAGCCTTCCCGACGGCACCGGTGCTTTCCCTGGGGGGACATTTCACGCATGCTGTTCCCCAGGGCAAAGACGTTTAAGTCGCACGCATCAGGAGGGTGATGACATGGGCCTGTATAGCAATTGGGTGTTTCCTCGACTGCTGGATTGGATGATGGCGGGGGAGCCCTTTAGCCAATATCGCCAGCAACTCTTGGCGGAGGTGTCGGGGCAAGTGCTGGAACTGGGCTTTGGTACGGGGTTGAACCTGGCCCATTACCCCGAAGCGGTGGAGGCCTTGACGGTAATTGATCCGAATCCGGGCATGGCGACCTTGGCCCGCGATCGCATCGCCGCCAGCCCCCTCCCGATCCAGAGTTATCCGCTGCGGGGGGAGTCCTTGACCCTGCCAGACCAAAGCTTTGACTGGGTGGTCAGCACCTGGACCCTCTGCAGCATTGCCAACCTCGATCAGGCCCTCCAGGAGGTGCGGCGGGTGCTGAAACCGGGGGGCAAATTCATCTTTATTGAACATGGCCTCAGCCCGGACCCGGCCCTACAAATCTGGCAAAATCGGCTGACGCCCTTGCAAAAACGCATTGCCGATGGCTGTCATCTGAATCGCCCCATTGCCGATATTGTCAGCCACCATCTCCCCCTCGAACGGGTCGAGACCTTTTATAGCGAAGGGATGCCCAAGGTGGGGAGCTATTTTTATCGGGGTTTGGCCGTCAAACCCACGGGCAGCTAACCCAGGGCGTCATCCAAGACCTGGCGGGCGGCTTCGGCGTGGGTTTTGGCTTCGGGCGGAGTAGCGTTGCTTTGGGCAAAGCTTTTCAGGGTTTTAAAGCCGTCCTTGAGGTGTTGCAGTTGGTCCTCGTCAATGGGGTCATCGCTAAAGAGCAGGTCCACCAGTTCTCGCACCGATAGGGCCTCGGCGCGGGAGGCCTGGACTTTGACCTTGAGGGTGGCCAAATGGCTGAGCACCTGAACGGCATCGACGACGGCGTCTTCTTGGCTTTGGGTTTCGGAGGGGTAGTCGGGGGGTTTCACTTCAATAAATTGATGGGGGCCAAATCCGTCGGCGAGGTCGGTGGGAAGTTGCCCCTCGTCCATCAGATCAACCAGTTGATCCATGGCTTTGTCGCGGGCTTTGCTGGAGTCCTTCCCAGGCACATCAAGGATAACGTCTGGGCTCTGCATGAGGGTATACTTAACCATTTAGTACATGAGAACTATTTCGACTCTATTGTATAGCAGTCGCCAGTCTGGTTAGGCGAAAGCTGCCGCCACCCCGATTGGGTGAGTTTTGGGGTGTTGGTTCTCGCCGTGGGGTCACCCGGTCACCCCAGGGGCGGTTGTGGGTGGGGTGTCATTGAGGGGATGTCGCCCCCTGGGGGATGATCGATGCTCGGTGGCGCAGGAGGTCAGGGCTCAATAATGGGCTCGACTTCGAGATCCAAGACTGGGAACAGCAGACTATAGGGCACACGCCATTTACTGCCGCTGCAATCGAGGGTGACGGTTCGCTGGTTGAGGCGAATGACTTGGCCGTACTGTTCTTTGCCGTCGCGGTTTAAAAAACCAACGGCATCTCCGACTGAGACCTGGTTGCGACCCAGGCCCTGTTTAACGGTTTCAGTAATGGTGGTCTGGGCTTTATGAATGTTGAGCGCGTAGTAGGGAATGCTCCATTCCACTTGGTCGTCGAGGTTTTGGACGAGGACGCGGGTGCGCTGAAATTTGAGCAGGCGGGCGTTGACAATGCGGTTCTCTGAGGCATCGAAATACTCGACCTCGTCCCCTGGATGGATGCGCCGTTTGACCGCTGTAATCCGTTGGGGGTCATCGAGCAGGCGGGCGATCGCACTTTGCAGTCGATAGAGGTCGAAGCTGGTGGCGTGGGCGATCGCTTGGATGATGTCGGAGTAGTTCACGGGACCGATGGTGGGGGACTTATCTACCATCATCGGTGGAGACGGTGAGCTCGTTAAGGGGGATCGTAACAGCACGCTCAAACACCGGGTTGTCCAGGGGACCTCAAACCACACCCACCGATCAGACCGTTGCTGCCACCAAGGTAATCTCCGTCAGTTCTGGAGCACACCGAAACCGTCCGGGGAAATAGGTGCCCAGCCCCCGATTCACATAGAGCTGATTGGGTCCCACTTGATGGAGCCCCGAGGCCCATTCCCAGTGGACCATCACCCGATCGCATTCATCACTCAAGTACCGCACCCGCCGCCGAATGAACCGAGGAATGTAGGGCCGTAGCTGCCGGATGACCAAAGGCAGAGGCCCGAGCTTGGGCAAGACAATTTGGCCGCCGTGGCTGTGACCTGATAACTGCAGATCCACCCGCCAGGGGGCCAATTGTTCAGCGGCATCCGGGTTATGGGCCATGACCAGGCGGGGGGTATCCGGGGCCAGTTGCTGTAAGATGCGCGGGTCCGACTCCCCCGACCACAGATCGGCCAGCCCCACCAGGGGTAATTCTGGTCCGAAAGGATAGGCGATTTCATTCCACAGCACCGGAATATTGGCCCGGTGCAACCCATCAATAATCATCAGCCGACCACTGGGGGTGCAGTCATCGTGGTTGCCCAATACCCCATACACCCCACATCGACTCTGGAGCTGCTTGAGGTGTTCGGCTAAGGGGTAAATGGGACGGGGATCACGGGTGACGAAATCCCCGGTCAGTAATACCAGGTCTGGGGCCAGGGCATTACTTTGGGCGATCGCCGCCGCTAATAACTGCTCCGAAATCCGCACCCCGTCAAAGTGAAAATCCGAGAGCTGCACCAGGGTCGTGCCCTGCAGCGACAGTGGCAGCCCTGAAATGGGCACCGTCACCCGCTCAATCGTGAGCGATCCCGACAATAAATGATGCATAGGCGTGTCAATAAAAGTGACGAGGGTAAAGTCATCCGTCGGCGTCAAACGGCACGATTACAACAGTTGCCAGTCTGGTCAGGACCAGACTACGAGCCCCTTTGCCTCCGAGTAAAACATCGGCGCAATCTGAGGTGTCCTCAGCCAAATGACGAGTACTCGATAGCGGCATTCCCGTGACCCTTCCCGTTCTAGCACCCTTGACCCTGAAGCCCCCCTGCTCTCAGCAATAGTGCCAATACTTGAGCCGCCCGGTCCTAGCGCTAGGGTACGGCCCTAGGGCTTTGTGTATGGCAGGTTTAGCCCGTGTTCTTTGTGCAATACAGGCGATTTTTAATGGAGTATGATCGGTGGAATATCTTGTTTGCACCCAGCCCAAGTCGTTTTAATAAAAATGCCTGATTCGTCACCTCAGACCACGAACACCGCCCCATCCAAAGTCCAGAAACCAGTCAATCCTTGGATTGAAGGACTCCAAACGATCGGTCTCAGTGTGGTGCTAGCCATGGGAATTCGGACCTTTGTGGCCGAGGCCCGGTATATCCCCTCCGGCTCAATGGAGCCCACCCTCGAAATTAACGATCGCCTCGTCATCGAAAAGATTAGCTACCACTTCAATCCGCCCGTACGGGGCGATATCGTCGTCTTTTGGCCCCCCAAGAACCTGTTTCCCCAAGGCAAGCGGCGAGATGCTTTTATCAAACGGGTGATTGGTTTGCCGGGGGATACCGTCGAAATCACCGGCGGCACCGTTTTTGTCAACGGTGAGGGCCTAGACGAGGATTACATCAAAGCTGCACCGGATTATGTTTGGGGACCTGAAACGGTCCCCAGTGACCAATATCTGGTCCTTGGGGACAATCGCAATAGCAGCTATGACAGCCATGCCTGGGGATTTGTCCCTAGGGATAACATCATTGGTCGGGCCGTCGTTCGCTTTTGGCCCCCGAACCGATTGGGTGGCCTCTAGACTGCGGAAAATATGCCGTTGCTGATTTAGCGGATGAACCGATCTGTCAAATTCACCAATGATCTAAATTTTTCAGTAACTACCTAGGTCCCTGCTACCAATGTTGGCGTTTTACCCTGTACGGCATTAGAGAGAATCTCAA
>JAQCKL010000330.1 GCA_027592485.1 Cyanobacteriota bacterium | reverse complement strand
CGGAGAAGTCATCTGAGGAGGTCTCTGACACGTTGTCTGATGCTTCATACAGCGCATCCAACTTTTCACGGGCATCATCCACAGAGATAGAGCGCATCACGAGTAGCGGCTCACGGGTGACTTTGCCACTCTCGTCCAGCATCTCTGGATGGGGGGTGCCTTGATTTTGGGATTGACGGTTGCCCCCGGAAGGGGGGCGGGGATCACGGCGGGCGTCAGCACCCAGTATCATCATGTTGCGGATGAGATTGCCTAGGGCTAATACTGCTAAAACCACAAACGCCACGATGTACAGAGCATGAAACATGGTTCTTATGGGGACCTAAGTGATCTACTACAGAGAAGAGAGAATTCAGCGATGACCTTTTAGGGCCGTTCTAAGCCCTCTGGATAGTGAGTCACACCCCTCTCTAAGCTCTATTGTGACAGACTCTTGGGGAATCAGCATGACCCCACTGCCGGTAGAACGATAGGTGCAGCCATTTGCGAGTTAGGGGCAGGGGGGCGGGTCAATACCTGCTCAGAACTCACGGGTGGCTGGCAAGGGGCTTGCCCCTGGGCCTGTAAGGGTTGCCAACCGGCTTGCCAAAGATCGCCATTTTTCAAGGCTTTGGCGTTAATCCACAGGCGCACGGCATCGTCACAGGTTGCAACAATTTCGGCAAAGACTAAGGCCCCCTCGTTTTTTCGATTGACCACTTGAAAGTGACGCCACCCCAAGACTGAAGCTTGGGCAGTCCATTTGGAACCAATCAGGTGGGGAAATTTTTGTTTTTTGGTCATTGTTCAGGGTGATCGCAGCCCATTGACGCCGTCAGGCAGGGCTTTTACACGACCATACCCGGAAGCGGGTCTGACGCCAAGGCTAGGGCTCGAAGGGGGGCCAGTTTAGGCTTCAGCACTCAAAAAGTGGGTTGATATGAACTATTACTATTTCGAGTAAGTATATAAACCCACGGGAACAAGGGGCTGAATCCCCTTGTTCCCGTGCTTAAACAGCCCGCCCACCGCTCTATGTTGGGGAATAAGGCGATCGCTGGCAATAAAAATGCCGGGCTATGGTGCGTTACGCTTCGCGACAACCGATAGCCCCTCTTGTGGGTGCCCTCAGTACCCTGCCGGATAACCGACTTGAATAACACGGATGGGGAAACGGTTTGGTTGAGGGGCGATCGGCGGAGGGTGGGCACAAGACCCACCCCTACAACACCGGTAAATTCTTTTCTGGAAACCGCCTTAAGAATGTGTTGGGGAATAAAGATTTGAGCTTGGGTTTTTCTTGATAATTAACGCACGTCTCTTTTATCGCTTATGGTCAGTCCCCGAACCCGCTTCTATCCTTGGGCTTTTCGCAGTTGCTGGTCTGGGTTTTGCCAGTCGCCGTAAACTAGCAGAGCAAGCCGACGCTTAACAGTTCAGCACACGCTCCTGAATCCTAAAGTCCCCTCTCAGAAAGGTCTGTGGGGGGTTTCTTGTTGTTGCATATTTGCGGGTCGGGAACGCTTTTCGGGATCTATTACCCGTTAACAGTCCATTGGCCAATAGGCTGTCGTAGTTTCAAATCCCTTCTACGGCAAGATTTCGTTGATGGGGAAACGGTTCATGGCGATCGCCGCCCGTCGAGCCGTATCCCGCAAAGCATTGGGAATATGGGGCACATGGGGAATCTGAGAGAGGAAGTCTAGGGTGCGGCGCAGAATCCGCACGATGTCCCCTTCGTCGAGGCTGGTATTGCCACAGAGCTCAGACCAGTCTCCGGCCGCCGCCGCGATCTCAGCATCAGGGCCGGTGGGTGTAGCCGTTTTGGCGCTATCGTCAAACCCCTCAGGAATAATCCGGGGTTGTTCGCCCATGTCAACCCAGCGTTCCACTAAGCCGAGGAAGTCATACTCCATCCAAATCGGAGTCGCAATCTCATGGCGGCGCTGTTGCTTAAACAATTCTCGACGGACATTGCGCAATCCCCCCAGGGCGCTTTCTACCACGGGGGAAGCCTCGTAAGCGGACCAGGTGTCGGGTCGGGAGTTTTCGACCACGAGGCCGGTGCAAGCGGCGGCCAACTGGGGGGCCGTGAGTTTGTCGAGTTCTCCGGAGGCGAGGGCCAAACCCAACCAGAGTTCGTTGTCGCCGCGAATGGCGGCGGCAATTTCCCCCAGCTCCGTGGGGCGATTGGCTTCGAGCCCGCCAAAATGCTCTAGTACGGCCATAATGCTGACAAATTCTTGCCAGTAGCGATCGGCGGACTGACCCAGCACTTCGGTGCGATCGCGCAATTCTTCCTCCAACTGCTGCAGTTGACGCCACTGTTTGAGCAGAATTTTGGGATTGCCCCATTGATGGACAGGATGTTCTGCCAGGGTCATCTCCACCTGATTCACCCGATCCAATTGCCCCTTCACCTCCGGAGCCACTTCCCCTAGGGACGGGGGGTAGGGAATCTGCTGGGAGATTGCAATGGTGTTTTCCTGGCCCCGGCGGTGCTGTCCGGGCTTGGGGGGTAAATCGGCTGGGGGCTCGATCCCATCCACCGCCGCCAGTCGCGGGTACTCGGCATGGAGGCCCACCACATCGGCAACGGTCGTTACATACCATTGATTTTCTTGGGTCAGGCACACCAGGTAAGGAAACTGCCCTGACCCCGGCAACTTGCTGACCAACACCGCTGGGATGGGGGTTGCTACCGGTACATTTTTGCCCTTGAGGGAGATAATCGTACCGGCGATCGCAAAGGCTAATGCCCGAGCCATGTCCCCGGTCAAGACCTCCGCTGCCTGTTGTTGCAAGATTTTCAGGAGGCGCTTTTCTTCCCGGAGGCGCTCCTTGAGCTTTTCGTAATGGTCCAGCACTTCCCCATCAAAGGCGGCGAGTTGGACGCGACCATGGTCTACTCGGGCCTGCAGGTCAGCGATCGCTTGCTGCTGGGGGGCCAGGTGCAGGGTGGCGAGGTACTGGCCAAAGCTGCGCTCGATCAGTTCTCGGGCTTCTTCGATGCTGTGGGTTTGCAGCAGGTTCAAGACCATGCCATAGCCAGGGGTAAATTGGCTCACCAGGGGATCGGCCCCTACGGTGGCGAGATACGAAGCCTCCTTGGCCCCCTCAAAGGGGGTCTCGATAGTGACCACATGGCCCCGCTCGTCCATGCCCCGCCGTCCAGCCCGGCCCGCCATTTGTAAAAATTCTGACGCCATCAACAAGCGGTGGCCGCTGTCCGTCCGCTTTGACAGGGTGGAAATCACCGTGGTGCGGGCAGGCATGTTAATTCCTGCTGCCAGGGTCTCCGTGGCAAACACCACTTTGATCAATCCGGCCTGAAAGAGCTCTTCCACCAAGCCTTTCCAAGCGGGCAAAATCCCGGCATGGTGGGCCGCGATGCCCAGATAGAGGGGCTCCACCTGGCCCGCACGGGCCGCTTCGGGATTCCAAGCGAGGAAGGTATCGATCTTGTCCTTGAGGAGGGCGGCTTCCGCTTCGTTCACCAGGGGGGCAGCCTTCGCCATGTCGGCAACGGCGCGATCGCAGCCTCGGCGGCTAAAAATAAAGTAGATGGCGGGGAGCATATCCCGCTGTTGTAGTTGGGTGACCACATAGGCATTGCTGATGCCCTCGCGCCTGCCACGACGCGATCTTTGGGCTTCTTTGCGGCGCTTTTCCTGCTTTTTCAAAAATGGATGAAGCTTGGTGCCCGCATCGTCCAGCAGGGGACCCATGCCTGGCCCCTTACCGTTGCAATAATGGAAGTCGAGGGGCACCGGGCGAAAGTCAGAATAAATCAACTCGGTGGGGCCATGGACCCGGCCAATCCAGTCGGTGAGCTGGTCACTATTCTCCACCGTGGCCGAGAGGGCCAGCAGTTGAATTTCGGGTGGACAGTAAATGATCGACTCTTCCCAAACGGTACCTCGCTGGCGATCGTTCATGTAGTGGCATTCATCTAGGACCACCGCCTCGACATCTTGCAGCGAGGTGCCCACCTCCCCAATCCGGGTGCCGTAGAGCATGTTGCGAAAAATCTCGGTGGTCATTACCACCACCGGTGCATCGCGGTTGATGGCAGTGTCGCCGGTGACCAAACCGACGCGATCGCTGCCAAATTGCTTCCGAAAGTCCCGCAGCTTCTGATTAGAAAGAGCCTTGAGGGGGGTGGTATAAAACACCCGCTTGCCACGATCAATGGCCCGATAGATGGCGTATTCCCCAATTAGGGTTTTGCCAGATCCGGTGGGGGCACAGACTACGACCGATTTATCGGCATCCAGTGCATGAACGGCATCAAGCTGAAAATCATCAAGCTGAAACGGAAACAGCGTCGCCAGGTCAAGCACTAAATCGCCTGCAATAAGTTGACAAGCTTCTATTCTAATGCGTCGCTGTCAAGTCCTCTGGGCTATCCGTAGGCTGGAGCAGATGGAGACGTTTGGTCAGAATGCGCATAATCTGACCCGGATGGGGGGTGGGCAAGGGCGGCGACCAAGCAATCGCCTCGGCATAACCCCACTGGTGGTGGGTCATCACATAGTTCTGCACGGCTTGGGGGCTACCCACCAAAATAATCCGCAGGGTATCGGTACTAGGGGCGGCGGGCACCTGAAAGGCAGGACCTTTCGGCTCAACTTTTGGCTCAACGGAATAGGTCATAGCGAAGTTAGATGGCGAATAATCTCACTCTCACTATGGCCGCTGAGCGGACAAATGTCAATACTGTGCTGGCGGCTCTGAGGGTGACATGGGAGGGTTGGCCAAGGACGAATCTGGGGAAGGCGGTTGGAATTCGGCTTGGGTGGCCACGAGGCCCAGGTGCTTGGCGGTGGAGCGATCGGGGGCGTAAACCCCGTTTTCCCACTCGCTCACGGTTTGGCGACGCACCCCTAGGGTTTCAGCAAATTTGGCCTGGGTAAGGTGTAAATGCTGGCGCAGGGCTTTCACCGCATCCGCTTCCCAGAGAATCTCGCCGTCGATCTGCTGGACGCGGTACTCCGCCTGGAAGGGACGGAAGGTGACGTGCTGTTGCTCAAAATTGATGGCGTGGGTATGGTATCCGGCGCTGATCCAGGCGGTGGCCTGGAGGGCTCCCCGACTGCGGTTGCTCCACCAAGCTTTTTGGGTCCAGGCAGATTTGGGCAGGGTGCCGGTGATCAGGGCTTCGATGGCGGAGATCGCCACCGTGATTTCCCCGCGTTCTTGCTGCCGCAGGTACTCGTAGAGCGGATAGTATTTGCTACCGGTCTTAATCACGGGGGAAAGCAGGATAGATATATTTCCACTGGGGGAAGAATTAAGCTGTTCAGAATTTAGATTGCCTGGATTCAATTCCCCTGAAGCAAGCACAGCAGAGACTTGGGGGAAACGGATATGCATTTTAAATGCACAACAGCTTAGCGCAGTAGTCCGAAGCGTCTCACCTCACAACGTTTCTTGCCAGAACCCACTGTGACAACAATAGATGAGATAGCTAAGCCAGTCCGAATAACCCAAACATTACGATTGTGCTGGCGGTTGCTCGGTGGCGGTCGTTTTCGCAACAGTCTTGCTGGCAGAGGGTTTGCGAGGGGTCTTTTTAGCCGTCGCCCGCCCCCTGCTACGGGACG
>JAQCKL010000329.1 GCA_027592485.1 Cyanobacteriota bacterium | reverse complement strand
GATCCGCAAAGGCAGCTCACCAGGCAGAGCCTGGGAGCAAGGCTGGGCTGGGAACGGTCCAAATGATGGGGTTGGGTCAACGGTGAAAAATGACCTGCCAGTTTGAGCCATTGCGCTTGAGAAAATTCTGAACAGTTAGGCGATCGCCTCAAATCCCCACCGACCCGCTGCGCTAGATTGGGATAGGCTCCGGCGATCTATATGATCGCCGCGCTGAACCTTGTGAAATAACCCTGCATGACCGCCACCGCATCACCCCCTTCCGCCGCCGACAAAGCCCAAGAACGCCGTAGTGACTGGCGCTTGTTTCTGCGCCTGTGGCCCTACATCCGCGCACAGCGACAGTTTTTGTGGGTGCCATTTATTTTGTTGGTGCCCCTCTCCATCGCCAACGCCCTGCAGCCCATCCTGGTTGGTCAGGCGATCTCCCTGATCCGCCAAGAGCCCGTGGCTTGGTTTCTGCGCGATCGCACCCTGCAAAGCGGCCTCAACCTGCTGGTAATAATGCTGTTAGTGACCGTGGGCTTGCGCCTAGCCTTAGATGGCTGGCAGAGTTACCAGGTGCAAAAGGTGGGTCAGCGGATTACCGCCAACATTCGCAGTGATCTGTTTACCCATGTCATGGCCCTGGCGGTACGCTTCTTTGACCGCACCCCGGTAGGCCAATTAATTACCCGCCTCACCAGCGATGTCGATGCCCTGGGGGACGTGTTCTCCACCGGGGCCGTGGGGATCGTCAGCGACCTGTTTTCGATTGGGGTGATCGCCATCACCATGCTGCTGCTGCAGTGGCAACTGGCGCTGATGTTGATGGCCATGCTGATCCCGATCACCTGGCTAATCGTTTACTTCCAGCAGCAGTTCCGCAAGGCCAACTACCGCGCCCGTGAAAAGCTCTCTGACCTCAATTCCACCCTGCAAGAGAATATTGCCGGTATCAACGTGGTGCAGATCTTCCAACGGGAGCGCTATAACAGCGACCTGTTTCGGGCTACCAACCAGCAATATATTCGGGCGATAGACAAGACCATCTTTTTCGACTCGGCGGTGTCGGCCACCCTGGAGTGGATTGCGTTAGTGGCGATCGCGGGTGTCCTCTGGCTCGGCGGGTTGCTGGTGCTCCAGGACGCCATCACCTTTGGGACCCTGGCCTCCTTTATCCTGTTTGCCCAGCGCCTCTTTGACCCGCTGCGACAATTTGCCGATAAGTTCACCTCTATCCAGTCCGGTTTTACGGCGGTCGAGCGTATTACCGATCTGTTTAATGTGCCGGTGGAAATCCGTGATCCAGAGCGGTTGCAATCCTCTCAAGGCCAGGGTGCCGCGTTGGCTACACCGACCCTGTCCAGCGCCGAGCAGCGGGCCGCAACGGAAATCTGCTTCCGCAAGGTTTGGTTTGGCTACAAAGCCGACGAATATGTGCTCAAAGATCTGGACTTCACCATTCGTCCCGGCGAGAAAGTCGCCCTAGTGGGGCCAACGGGGGCGGGCAAAAGCTCGATTATTCGCCTGCTTTGCCGCCTCTACGATGTCAGTCGCGGCGAGATTTTGCTAGATGGGGTGAATATTCGCGATTTGCCCCAAGCGGACCTCCGGCAGCGGATGGCGGTGATCTTGCAAGACGGCTTTTTATTTGCAGGGGATGTGAAAAGCAACATCACCCTAGGGGAATCCTATTCTATGGCAGCGGTGCAGACCGCCGCCGAGCAGACCAATGTGGCCTCGTTTATTGAGGAGTTGCCCCAGGGCTATAACACGATGCTGCGGGAGCGGGGCACTAATCTCTCCGGTGGTCAGAAGCAACTGCTAGCCTTTGCCCGTGCCGCCATCCGAGAT
Source organism: Cyanobacteriota bacterium (assembly GCA_027592485.1). Classification (GTDB taxonomy): domain Bacteria; phylum Cyanobacteriota; class Cyanobacteriia; order Phormidesmidales; family Phormidesmidaceae; genus PCC-6406. Next base: position 3,795 of record JAQCKL010000329.1, on the reverse strand, counting down.
CCAGGGATTTTGATTTTGGATGAGGCCACCGCCAACCTGGATGTGGGCACCGAGGCCCTGATCCAAGAAGCCCTGGAAAATCTGCTGGAAAATCGCACCGCCATCATCATTGCCCACCGCCTCTCCACCATTCGCAATGTGGACCGCATCTTGGTGCTGAAGCAGGGGGTCCTAGTGGAACAGGGCAACCATGACGATCTCCTGGCCCAGGGTGGTCTCTACGCCAGTTTGTACAAACTGCAAATGTTAGAAACCTAATGAAATGGCGCAATCCCCGAGGTTGCCCTACCCTGTAGCCACCCCAAATAATGGAGAAAAGGGCCAAGACTTCGCCCCCGCGATGCAATCAGCCCCGCCATTTCCAGCATTAATATTCATCGACAACCTGGAACTTTTCGGAGTAGCGCTGGTCTCGGGTGAAGTAGATCGTAACCACTGAAAATGTCATCATTAAACCCGTTCTGCATCAATTGTGATGTACACGACCCCTTCCCTTCATGAAAATCAGTCTTTTTCCCCTAACCACAGTCACCACCGCCCTACTGATGGGCGTTTTACCCCTCACGGCCTGGGCCAATTACGTCCCGCCCCCTGGCCTAGGCCTACCGGGTCCCCGCGAAGGGGCTGGGACTCGAGGCTGTGTGTTTGGCAACCCCGGTAGTTTGACCCTACTCATGCCCGAGAGCAACGTCGGCTGGACCACTGCCGCCTACCCCCAATTCCACTGGTATACCCCCCTCAACGTGGCCAGCTTTGTGGAATTCACCCTGTACTCGGCCAACCCCGAAGACGAGAGCGATCGCACCCAGGTTTACCAAAGTCGCTTTACCGTCAGCGGTGATGCCGGGATTGCCAGCCTGCAACTGCCCGCCGATAGCGGCCTGCCCCCCCTAGAAGTGGGGCAGCTCTATTACTGGCAGGTGGCCATTTTCTGTAATGCCAACAGCGAGTCAGGCGAACTCAAAGCCGGGGGTTGGGTCGAGCGCCAGGAAACCGATACGGTACTGGCTGCAGCTTTGGCCGAGGCCGCTGAGGCCGAGGTTCCTGAGCTATATGCCGTGAATGGTTACTGGTTTGATGCGGTCGATAGCTTAATGGCCCGACGCCAAGCTCACCCTGAGGATGAAGCGGTCCAGGCTCAGTGGATGGACCTGCTGGATTCAGTGGGGCTGGCCAGTTTGGCAGAGCAACCCTTGTTCAGTGATGCCCCGGTGATCGATGCCGTTGTCCTGGATTGCCTGGATCTGTCTGTCCTCAACAATCTACCGTTGGCGACAGAATAATTAGGGCTGCCTGAAAAAGCAAAAACCGTTGATGTATGGTCATTACAGGCGATGAAGCCATCAGGCGGTTCAGGCTCTTTTTTCTGCGTCCTTTTTACCCTGCGTGAATTATCCAGGTTAGGCTTCGCCCACAGCATTAGTTTTTGTAAGCCGAAAGGCCACCAATCCATTCTGGGATTGGTGGCCTTTCGCTAAAAGCCTTGAGGTGTGATCCCTGCAAGCTAAACCGCTACTGGTGCTGGGCTCAGGTAACCCAGTTCTTCTAGCTTGGCGACCACCTTATTCACGCTTTCTTCCAGGGTTTCATTGTGGGTTTCACAATTGACCTCAGGGTTGGCTGGGGGCTCATAAGGATCATCAATGCCCGTAAACTGCTTGATTTCCCCAGATCGGGCGCGCTTATAGAGACCCTTCACGTCACGAGATTCACAGACCTCCAAGGGGGCGCTCACATACACCTCCATGAAGTCGCCAATGGTTTCTCGCACCTCCTCGCGGACGGCACGGTAGGGGGAAATCGCTGAGACCAGCACAATCACCCCGTTGCGGGTGAGCAAATGAGAGACAAAGCCAATGCGACGAATATTGATATCGCGATCTTCTTTGCTAAAGCCCAGTCCCTTAGTGAGGTTGGTGCGAACAATGTCGCCATCCAGCACTTCTAGCCTGCAACCCCGGTTGCGCAGCTCAATTTCCAAAGCGTCTGTAATGGTGCTTTTGCCCGCACCACTCAAACCGGTTAGCCAAACCGTTACTCCACGATGTTCCATGTTGCTTTAGCGTCTCCTAACGTGTCATGCATGGGGGGCAACCCAAATTTCACTATCAATAAGCCTGGGTTAAGAATGCCCCAATTCTTGAGGCCCTTCCCACCGCATCAGACCGATAGCGTTACAAGATAATCCTTTTAGCCTAGCCGTTACAGACCATATAGCCAAATTGCCAGGGGCGGGATCACCAGGGTCAACAACAGGCTTAATGGACCCCCGACTTTAACAAAGTCTAAAAAGCGGTAGCCCCCCGCCCCGTACACCATGGTGTTGGTTTGATAGCCAATGGGGGTCATAAAGCTATTAGAGGCCCCAAAGGTGATCACAAACATCGTCGTTAGGGGGCTAATGCCGAGGGCGATCGCCACTTTCACCCCCACCGGTAGCAGCAATACCACCGCTGCCGAATTCGATAATATCGCTGTCAGCATAGTGGTCACGATAAACAACACCGTGAGTAACCCATAGGGCGATAGATGGCCGCCCAACAGCACCAGTTGCGTCGCGATCCAGGTTGTTGCCCCAGATTTCTCCATGGCAGTGCCTAGGGGAATCAAACTGGCCAAGAGAAAAATCACATCCCAGCGCACGGATTCGTAGAGTTCACCGGGCTTGAGGCAACCGGTGAGGACCATCAGCACGGCCCCAGCCAAGGCCGACACTAAGATCGAGTAGTACCCGGTGGCGGCAACGGCAATCACCCCAATGCCGATCGTAGTAGCAATGCCTGCTTTGTGAGAACGGAAGGTTTCCAGCTCACTCTGCTCTAGGACCAATAAATCGCGACTGGCTTGGAGGCCCAAAATGCTCTGTTTAGGTCCCTGTACCAGCAGCAAATCTCCAAATCGGAAGGGAACTTGGCCCAGGCGATCGCGCACCACCTCTTGCCCTCGTCGAATGGCCAACACCGTGACGTTATAGCGTTGTCGAAACCGCAATTCTTTCAGCGTTGAGCCTAGCAAACTGGCATTGGCCGCCACCATGACTTCGGCAATGCCTTCTTCCCCAGAATCCAAATCCGATTGCCAGGATTGGTGGCCAAACTGGACATCGGGCAAAATTTCGAGCCCTTCACTCTCCCGAATACTAAAAAGGTCCTTACGACCACATCGGACAATTAAGATATCTCCGGCAGACAAGACCTTATCGGCTAGGGGTTGGGCAAAGCGGTTGCCATTGTGGATCATCTCCAACACGTCAATATCAAACCGCCGTTGGAACTGGCTCTCCCGCAGGGAATGACCCACCAAACTAGAGCGGGGCGTGACCACCACCTCGCTGACATAGTCCTTCATGCCGTACTCTTGGCCGACAGCTGCTGTCGATGGCTTGCGATTGGGTAGGAGGAGGGGGGCAACAAAAACCAGATATGCCAGCCCAATAAAAAAGACAATCAATCCCAGTCCGGTGAACTGAAACAGATCAAATTCACCGTAGCCCAGTTCTGCAGAGAGGCCGCTGGCAAGGACATTGGTGGAGGTACCCACCATGGTCAGCATGCCCCCCAAAATGGTGACAAAGGAAAGGGGCATCAATAATTTGGCTGCAGAGATTTGCCGTTTACGGCAGAGATCTTCTACCAGGGGCAGGAATACCGACACGATCGCCGTATTGTTGACTAGGCCAGACATTGGGCCGGTAATCATTCCTAGGGTAAAGACCTGCTGGCGCACCCCTTTACCCACCCCCTGAAAGAGCAGCTCACTGACCCGTTGCATCGCCCCAGTTCGGGAAATCCCGGC
>JAQCKL010000328.1 GCA_027592485.1 Cyanobacteriota bacterium | reverse complement strand
GCTGCCTCCCGTAGGAGTCTGGGCCGTGTCTCAGTCCCAGTGTGGCTGATCTTCCTCTCAGAACAGCTACTGATCAATGCCTTGGTAGGCCTTTACCCCACCAACTAGCTAATCAGACGCGAGCTCATCCTTAGGCGGAATTAACCGTTTCACCTCTCGGCATATGGGGTATTAGCCATCGTTTCCAATGGTTGTCCCCCTCCTAAGGGCAGATCCTCACGCGTTACTCACCCGTCCGCCACTAAGTCCCGAAGGACTTCGTTCGACTTGCATGTGTTAAGCACGCCGCCAGCGTTCATCCTGAGCCAGGATCAAACTCTCCATGTTATTCACTTAGAGTGATTGATAACTGAATATTCGATTACTCTCGTATCCAGCGTTCTAGCTTCTTGCTCACATCATCAACTTACGCTATGATGTAAACAATTTAATTCATTGACGAGACCCAAGTTGAATTTTGGCTCTCAAGCTATTTAAATGTCGAGGTTCATTGGCCTCGGAAAGTCGCGTTTGACCGCGTTCCTCCCTTCAGCGCTTTACTAATATAGCCATCTCACTCCCTACTGTCAACACATTGACCCAGGGAATCTAGCGGATACCCAAAACCCTTCAGGGGAAAGGGAGCGGGGGAAGGGGAAGGGGGGACTGAAAACATGGCCGCCCAGCTTCCGCAACAGAGTAGACAGGTGCAAGAGCTGGGGAAAACAGCTGGCACTCCAATTTTTATAAGCTAAAGCTAGCGCGGCACCGTTGCATGTGGAAAGCCACCTCTAGTACAACTCCCTGGCTGTACAGTCCTATTGAGTCAGTCCTACTTCGTACAGGTGAGTCTGGTGCTTAGGCCTGCATCATGTCTTTAAGGTCTGTGTGAGACAGCCGTCACATGCGCCGAAGTGCTATTGACTATGGTGTCGCCCAATCAAGCTTTTAGGAGTGGTATGCGATATTTGGTGCCGAGGAAACCTAGCCAATCGTCCCAACGGATCGCTGCCCGTGATGGCGGGTTCCCTGATATTGAACGGATTGGCGATCCTCATTCCCCTTGGCGGGATCCTTATCACCTCTTACTGAAAATTCCTTGGTGGGGATTTGTCGGCTTACTGCTGCTGACATACTTATTTATTAATGCAGTCTTTGCTTTGGCGTATTGGGTAGGGGGGGATGCGATCGCGAATGCCGTTCCAGGCTCTTTTAGCGATGCCTTTTTCTTTAGCGTGCAAACTATGGCATCGATTGGCTATGGTGCGATGCATCCTCAGACCAACTATGCCAACTGGCTGGTGGTGATTGAATCCTTTGCGGGGCTGCTGTTCATGGCCATGGCGACGGGCATGATTTTCGCCCGATTTTCGGTGCCAACGTCACGGATCTTGTTTAGCCACTATGCGGTCATTGCCCCAGTTGACGGGGTACCGACGCTGATGTTCCGCACCGCCAATAAGCGACGGAACCGGATTTTAGAGGCTCAGTTATGGGTCACGTTGGTGCGGGATGAGGTCACTGCTGAGGGGGACTATTTTCGGCGGTTCTACGACCTCAAGTTGACCCGGTCCCATACGCCCCTATTTGCCCTCACCTGGACGGCAATGCACCCCATTGACGAAAACAGTCCTCTTTATAAAAAGAGTCCCGAATCGTTGCATCAAACCCACAGCGAAATTGTGGTGATCTTGACTGGGATTGATGAAACCATTTCCCAAACGATCCACGCTCGCCATTCCTTCATTTCAGACGAAATTTTGTGGGGTTACCGGTTCGAAGATATCTTGGGATGGACCGAGGACGGGCGACGGGCCATTAACTATTGCAGTTTTGACCTGGTGAAACCCGTTACCCTCTCAGGGGGACCATCACCTAGCTCAACGCAGAACGAGGGTGGGTCGTCATCAATGCCCGCACCTGTTCAGCGTGGTAAGAGCTGCGGGTAAGGGGAGAGGACACGATCTGCAAAAAACCCATGGCTTCCCCCGCCAAACGCCAAGCCTCGAACTGATGAGGGGTGATAAAGCGGTGAACACCCAGATGCTTTGTACTGGGCTGTAGATATTGGCCAATGGTCAAGATGTCACAGTCTACAGCCCGCAGATCGGCCATCACTTGGCGCACTTCGGCATCGGTTTCTCCGAGGCCCACCATAATGCCTGACTTGGTGTAGGTCGAGGGAGACAGGTTCCGCGTTCGCTGTAGGAGTTCGAGCGAGCGAGCGTAATCGCCTTGGGGCCGGACTCGACGGTAAAGCCGGGACACAGTTTCCGTATTGTGGTTCAGGACTTCTGGTCGAGCTTCCAGGATGGTGGACAGCGCGTCCCAATCACCACACAGATCAGGAATCAAAACCTCAATCGTGGTTTGAGGAGAAGCGTGGCGGGTTGCCTCGATGCACCGCACAAACTGAGTCGCCCCCCCATCGGGTAGATCATCTCGGTTCACGGACGTAATCACCACATGGTTGAGGTTCATCCGCTGGACGGCCTCAGCCAATCGCAACGGTTCCGTGGGATCAAGGGGCTGAGGCTTCTTCTCGAAGTCAATATCGCAGTAGGGACAGGACCGGGTACAGGCGGGTCCCATAATCAAAAAAGTGGCCGTACCGGCACTGAAACACTCTCCAATGTTGGGGCAAGAGGCCTCTTCGCAAACGGTATTAAGTTGCAGATCTCGCAGCAGGGATTTAACAGTGCCGACTCGTTCCCACTGGGGGGCTTTGACCCGAAGCCAATCTGGTTTTACTGCCACAGTACTACTTGCTTTGATCCCACAGTTTCCATCCTAGTGCAGGGATTCCCTTTGATTGCATAAAATCATGGCTATCCTGGGGTCACGGATGATTTTCTATGGCCATGCTCAATCAGTCTGCGCCCAATCAGTCCACGATTCGTCGATGCGCCATGGTGCTCTGCTTTGGAGCTGCCGGAATGGTGGCAGCCGCAGAGTGGCAACGCCAGTCACCACCAACGCTAGTGCTTTGGCAACCGAGTCGTATCCACCATTTACAGAGGCTTTTAGAAAACTCTCCCGTAGCGGCAATGTTGAGCGATATCCACCTCGTGATTCGCTTGGGCGATCGCGAACTCGATCTTTACGAAGGTGAGACGGTCGTCGCGACCTACGCTGTGGCCATTGGTCAGGATGACTGGGAGACACCGGTCGGGCATTTTGCCGTCTTAGATATGCGCCAGGATCCGGTTTGGCAACACCCAATCACGAAGGAAGCCGTGGGGCCGGGGCCGGATAACCCCTTGGGATCGCGATGGATTGGCTTTGCCTTTTCTGAAGAGTACCGGATTGGCATCCACGGCACCTATGCTGAAGCCCTCGTAGGGCAAGCGGTTTCCCACGGCTGTGTGCGGATGCGCGGAGATGACATTGAAGCATTATTTGAGCACCTCCATATCGGCACCCCGCTAGTGGTCAAACCTTAGTGTCCTAAGCAATGGGGCTCGCAGTCTTGTCCTAACCGGACTGGTGACGGCTATAAATGACGCCAAATCTCGGGAAGTAGCGCCGCCGGAATTTGAGCCAGGGATTTTTGCTGGGCCGCGATGCCGAGGTGTTGGGTCTGGTGTCGCAAATTATTGAGAATGGATTGAAACGCAGTCTGGGCTAAGGTAGCCTGCTCTGCCTGCCATCCAGTCAGGGCTTGGATGTAGTGACCGATCGCAATTTGGAAGGGATCGGGTTTGGCCGTTGTGGCACCTTGCAGGGCGAGTTGTTCGTACACCACCCCCAGACTATGGTGGGTGGCCCACAGATCAAATCCCTGGGCGGATTGTTCAGGGGACAAGCTTAAGGCGGCTTCATAGGCGGCGATCGCCTGGAGCCAGGCTTGGTGCTGATGGGAATCCCGATCAGGATATTGACGCCCTAAATCCCAATAGGCGGTGCCTAAATTATTTTGCGTCGCCCCGTACCCCACCGGGTCAATCGCGACTGTCCGATAGGCTAAAGCCTTGCGGTAAGCAGCAACCGCTTCTTCTAAAAGCAAAAGCGGGCGTTCATGCTGGGCGAGGCTCCAGTAGGCAATGCCCAAATTATTTTGCAACTGGCCATAACTACTGGGCGCGTCATGGGCGGAGCAGCGCCGTAGCGCCTCACCATAGGCTGAGATCGCCTGGTGTAGGTAGTCTGGCATTTGGGTTTGTTGAGCCAAGCTCCAATAGGCGGTCCCTAAGTGGGTCTGGACGGTGACATACAGGGCACTGTCTTGTTCGGCATCAACATATTGCAAGGCCCGATGAAAAGCCCTAACGGCTTGGCCAAGGTGATGTTCTGGCTGGCCATGGGCCGCCTGCAAGCAATACACGCTCCCTAAATTGCTGTGGATCCGCATCAATGTATCGGCGGGTAAGGCAGCACCCTCTAGGGTCAGGGCCGCCTCATACAACTGGATACTGTGTTGCAAGTGCTGTCGACGGGCTTCCACAGCGGTGACCTGTTGAGCCCACATCCAATACAAGCTACCCAGATCATTCAGCCCTTCAGCTTGCTGGGAATGAGTGACGATGCCGGCCCCGAGCACTTCCTCGTACCGACCAATAGCCGCTTTTAGAAGCGAAATGCTGTGATCTCCCGCTTCCACTTGATCGCGCAACCGGTGGGCCTCTGCCCAAGTTGCGGACGAAAAAGCAGCGGTGGCATCCTCAAGGTGCTGCGGAGGGAGAGCTGATGATGGGGGTGGCGTTGATGGCTGTTCTAGCTGAGATAAATCGGTGCTGAGCTGGTCCCAAAGTTCTGGGGACAGGCTGGGCATCTGCCCTAGGGACCGTGACTGATCTGGCAGAACAACCACCGCATCCATATCCGGCACCGCATCTTCCGGCACCGCAGACAGTCGATCATGATCTGGAGAATCTGGCTTAACGGGAAGCGGGGGCTGGATGCCCGCCCACGGACCGGGTTCAGCCAGGAGCGAGTGAGTCGGGGCCGAAGCGATCGCAGGCAACGGGCGCGGATCACCCAAAAATTTAAAGACGCGATCGCAGCGACGGTAAAGCTCCGGTGCCGATCGCCTGACTTGCTGTAACCAAGGATGGGGTAGCCACAGCAGCAAACTACAGGGCCAGTGCGGCCACTGACCGGCCAACTGCCGCAGGGAAGCCAAAAACTGATATTGCTGCTCCGAAGATTGATAGGTGAGTTGCTCGACCCCCAAAATTTGCTGGTACATCGGGCCTGGGGAAGAAGGGCGTGCCATCAATGTCGCCACCCAATCTGGATGGCAATCCTCGACCCAATACCAAGAAGTGGGCGGCTCAGACGCTGGTGCAGCAGGGCCTAGCAAGGTCTGATCTAAGGCGGCTGCCACTTGGCGCTGTAGGGTGAGGTCATCGCAAACCGCGATCCATAGCCGGTGAGGAGGAACGGATTGCAGGGCCAACTGCAGATGTTGATAGGTTTCCTGGTTAAACCCTAAAAGGGTCTGGGAGTTGAGGGGAAGCACGGTACTGGCATTGACCACAGAGAAGAACTCCAGTGCTAAGACTGTAATCCAATTCTCTTGTCCGCTAAGGGCAGCTCAGGACAAAATCACATCAACGGACATCAATCTAGTGTGAAGCTTAGCAACTGGAGTTTAGACTAGCAAGCTAAAAAAAGGCGTTCCCAAAGCAAGTCAGGAGCGCCTCAAGGCAG
>JAQCKL010000327.1 GCA_027592485.1 Cyanobacteriota bacterium | reverse complement strand
GATGCAGATGTTCCATCAACCACGATCCTAGCTATTAAGCCTGGATAGACCCTGGGACACTTACCATCTCCTCGAATAACAGAAGGTGTTTTTGGGAAAACTTGATAGGCTAGCTCTAATTTTTTGCGATTGGCTTGGGCCGCCACTAAGTCTAGGGACTCCTCAATACAAGTGCGTAAAGAGAAATCAGACTGCTCAAGTTCTAGGTTGCCGGATTCAATTTTTGAGAAGTCGAGGATATCGTTGATGATCGCTAATAGGGCTTCGCCACTACTGCGGATGGTTTCTGCAAAGTCTTGCTGCCGCTCATCTAAGGCGGTATCCAACAGCAAGCCCGTCATCCCAATGATGGCATTCATGGGGGTGCGAATTTCATGGCTCATGGTGGCCAAAAACTCCCCCTTGGTCTTCGTCCCAGCGAGGGCATGATCTCGAGCGGCTTCCAGGGCTTGGGCGGCCTGTTGGCGCTCTAAACTCACACCGATCCATTGAGCCATGAGTTTTAAAAACTCCCGATCAACGGACTGAAAAGCCTGTTGATGAGGGGTATGACTCATAAAGCAAAGCGTACCGTAGATTTTATCGTTGACAATTACTGGGGTGCCTAGATAGGCTTCTATGCGAAACGCCTGATAAGCAGAATGTCCTCGCCAATTGCCCTGGCAACTTGCTTGGGTAATACAGAGGGTTTTTCCCACATCAAGGACAGCCTGACAGTATTGTTGGCTGAGGCTTAGAATGGCTCCTTGTGTGGTGATATCATCACTAATTTGGGCTGCCATGACCGTATATTTATCCCCCTCAATTTGAGATAAACGCCCTATTTCTAGCCCAAATTGATGTCGCCCAAATCGGAGTAATTTTTCCAAGCGTTGCTCAAAGGTGAGATCCGGTAGGGAGGTGATTTCATAAAGGGTTCGGAGGGAGTTTTCTCCGGCCCGTAATTCTTTCTCCACCGCTTTACGAGTCTTAAGCTCAGCTTGGGCCTGGCTATAGAGTTCAGCTTGGTGAATTGCGATCGCCACCTGATTGGAAATCTGTTGCAGAACCTCAACCTCAACCTTTTGCCAAGACCTCGCGGCTTGGCAATGTTGGGCGACCAAAAGTCCCCATAGACCATCTTGAGAAATAATCGGTACTAACAGATAGGCTTTAACCTGGAGCTGTTCTAGGAATTCGATATAGCAAGGCTTAAAGTCAACGTTATAGATATCCTCAATGACACTCACCTTGCCAGTAGCAAAGATTTTGGCATGGTCTGCCTCAAAGCATGGATCTTTTATGGGGCGATCCAGAATTGAAATCCAATCCTTTGCCACAGACTCAATAATGACCGATCCACTCCAATCCGGTGAAAATCGATAAACCAGGACACGATCTGTATTAAGAAAGTCTCGAATTTCGAGGGTTGCTGTTTCTAGGATTGCCCTTAGATCTAAGGATTGATGAATCTTAGTAGAGATAGTGCTGAGGAGGGTTTCCTTGCCCAGTTGCTGATAGAGTAGCGCTTCATTTTGCTTGCGATCGGTAATATCTCGAATAATACTTTGTACAAAAATATGATGATCTACCGTCATCAAGCTGGCAGAAACCTCTACGGGAATTAGGGTTTTATCCATCCCTTTAAAGAGGGTTTCGAATTGCACCGATCCTTGATCTTTTATGGTGCTAATGGCCTGATGGTAGATCCCTAATTCTTCTGGCGGATATAGATCAAGAATTTTGTTTTTTAAAACATCTTGAAATGGATGGCCTAAAATTTGGACGATGCGCTTATTGATCTCGAAGATATTCCCTTCCATGTCATGAATGATGATGCCATCATTCGATTGTTCAAAGAGACTACTATACATAGCCTCTCGGTTCTTTAAGTTGGCAACGGCTTGCTGCTCTTGAGTAATATCTTTGGTGATTTTGGTGAATCCCAATACATTATTACTCTCGTCTCGCAATGCGGTAACGACAACATGGGCATAGAACTCGCCACCGTTTTTTCGAACCCGAGTCCCCTCACCTTCGTATCGACCAGAATTTGCTGCAGTTTCAAGGATCTGCGCTGGCACCCCAGCTTGTTGTTCTGCAGGGGTGAAAAAACAACTAAAATGTTGACCCAAGATCTCTGATTCCTGGTATCCCTTTATCTTTTCTGCGCCTGGATTCCAACTTTGGATGAAGCCCCCAGCACTTAAGAGATAAATGCCGTAATCATGAATATTTTCGACTAAAACTCTAAATCGCTGTTCCCGCTCCCTGAGGGCAGCTTCAGATACCTGATGCTGGATTAAAAATCCAAGCTGTGTCAGAGATGCCATCATTTCCAGAAGGGAGGGATTTTCTGGTGTTTCAGCTCGGTTATAAAAAACCAAGACGGCAGCAACGGTGTCATTAATGGTTAAGGGGACGCCTAAAATAGCATTTAAGCCAGCCGCTTTAGCAAGGTCTATCCGCTGATAACAAGCTACATCTACAGCGGCTAGAGATTCAATCCACTCCGCTTTTTGTGTATGCCAAATACGCCCTGGCAAGCCCTCTCCCAACCCAAAAGTCCACCCTAGACTTTGGGAATGAAATTCAGAAATATTCTCCTTTAATGTGGTGTCTATATACCAAGTATCACTACACCGCAGGACTGCTTTATGCTCGTCGGGAAGCCAGATTTCACCATAATCCCAATGAATAGCGCGACATCCTTTTTCAAGGATGACCTTTAAAATATCTTCTAGGGGGGTAGATTTCAAGTTATTGCCTTGCCCCGAAGCCTGTTTGCTTGCAGTGATAACCAAGGAAGAATTGAGGGAATTCATGTCCATGAGATTCGTCAGGGCAGGGCCTTGAATATTTTCTGGAGGTTTGATTGAGTGTCAACCACTCTTTCCCTCTGGGAAATAGGCTTAACAGATTAACGCAAACAGCCTATGTTTAATTAAGCTTAGCGCCTCAAGCTCTATTGAGCTGTTTTATGGGGGGTAAGCTATTTTTTTAGCGTGTTATTCTATTTCTTTTTGTTGAGGCTATTTCTCCCTAGGGCCTAGCTTCAAAGGTCACCCTAATAGTGTCCTGGGAAAATGATTTGATTTCAATCAGGTATGATAACTTGGGTTCGATCTAGTTATTGAGCGAGTAGGGTGTTGGCTCAGGGCTAGGGTATGGGCTGAGGGTCGTAGCTTTTCCATAAGATTACCCTTATGGCCCACTAAAGCCACAGCCATTAATACTTTGCAAGTTTTTTAAGGGGGAATGGGGGACAAATGCATAATCCCCACAAAGAGCACGGGGGCATCGTTCTCCCCTCTGGATCTCCCCTGCCCGAACCCGTCAAGATTTGAGACGATCCACGGGCAGACCATTTGCGCGAACATCAACGACTTGACATCATTGGTTTGGTGATTTGTGCAGGCCTCTATAAAGCGGATCGCTGGTTGAATCTTGAAAACTACGGTCGAGCTACACAGGAGTGGTTGAAAGGCTTGCTCCGTTTACCGCGTCGTATTGCCTGCCAAGCCACTATTGTGTGCTTATGTGATGCCCTTAAACCAGCCGCGTTGAAAGAGTGATTTTTGAGCTGGGTCAAGACCGTTGCCCAGCTCACCGTAGGCGATGATGGCAAGTAAAGAGCGGTTTAAACCGCCAGCAGTTGCCGCAGCACGTAGTGAAGAATGCCACCGTTGCGGTAGTACTCCACCTCATCAAGGGTATCGATACGACAGAGTACCGGTGCGGTAACCTCACTGCCGTCTTGACGGTGCACAGTCAGATTTAGGGTCATTCCTGGCTGTATGCCATTGCTGAGGCCGTTGAGATCAAAGGTTTCGGTGCCGTCTAGGCCCAGCGTTTGGCGATTGCTCCCAGCCATAAACTGCAATGGCAGAACCCCCATGCCTACCAGATTCGAGCGGTGAATGCGCTCAAAGCTTTCAGCTACAACTGCCTTGACCCCCAGCAGGCGAGTCCCCTTCGCGGCCCAGTCCCGAGAAGAGCCGGTGCCATATTCCTTCCCAGCAATCACCACCAGGGGTGTGCCCGCCGCTTGGTATTTCATGGCGGCATCGTAGATGGGCATCTCTGCCCCATCAGGCATGTAGCGAGTGACCCCACCGGAGGAGCCCGGTACCATTTCATTTTGCAGACGGATATTGGCGAAGGTGCCCCGCATCATCACCTCATGGTTACCCCGGCGGGATCCATAGGAGTTGAAGTCAGTGCTGGTCACCGCGTTATCGACTAGGTAGCTGCCAGCGGGACTATCGGCTTTGATCGCTCCAGCGGGAGAAATGTGGTCGGTGGTGATGCTGTCTCCGAGCAGGGCTAAAGGCCGCGCCCCGGTGATGTCGGCAAAGGCCTGGCCATTTACCGTGGGCGTCATGTCATCAAAGAAAGGCGGGTTTTGCACATAGGTGCTTTCCCCTTGCCAGCCATAGGTTTGGCTGTCGACTGCGGCAATTTGCTGCCAAGCGGGGGTGCCGCTAAAGACGTTGCCGTAGCGGCTGCGGAACATCTCTGGGGTCAGGGCCGCTGCCATTGCGGTTTGGATTTCGGCGGTGGTGGGCCAAATATCTTTGAGATATACCGGGTTGCCTTCGGTGTCTTCGCCGAGGGGATCTTGGGTGAGGTCGATCGCTAAGTTCCCCGCGATCGCATAGGCCACCACCAGAGGAGGCGAGGCCAGGTAGTTGGCTTTGGTGTGGGGGCTGACCCGCCCTTCAAAGTTGCGGTTGCCGGAGAGCACTGCGCCGACCACTAAATCAGCAGACTCGATCGCCGTCGAGATCGCTTCTGGCAGCGGGCCAGAGTTACCGATGCAGGTGGTGCAGCCGTAGCCCACCAGGTTAAAGCCCAGGGCATCGAGGTCCGTTTGCAAACCGGCTTTTTCGAGATAGTCGGAAACCACCTGACTGCCAGGGGCTAGGGAGGTTTTGACCCAGGGTTTGACCGTCAAACCCTTCGCGTGGGCTTTGCGGGCCACCAGCCCAGCCCCAATCATGACGGAGGGGTTGGAGGTGTTGGTGCAACTGGTGATGGCGGCAATCACCACGGCCCCATCTTCTAGGGCGTAGTCTGTACCGGCGATCGCCTCCGATCTCTTTTCCGCGTAGGACCCCAGACCGCTGAAGCCAGGGAAGTCACTGGTTTTGAACTGGTTGGCTAGATTGGCCAGGGTGACCCGGTCCTGGGGACGCTTCGGCCCCGCCAGGGAGGGTTGAATCGAGGCTAAATCGAGGCTGAGGGTATCGGTAAAGATTGGGTCAGGGCTGTCATTGTCCTGCCACAGTCCTTGGGCCTTGGCATAGGCTTCCACTAGAGCGACCCGCTCCGGTTCCCGACCGGAGAATTCCAAGTACTTGATCGTCTCTTGATCGACCGGGAAGAAACCGCAGGTGGCCCCATACTCGGGAGCCATGTTGGAAATGGTGGCGCGATCGGCCAGGGTCAGATGGGAAAGCCCTTCGCCGTAGAACTCCACAAATTTGCCCACCACCCCTTTCTTCCGGAGCATTTCCACGACCGTTAGCACCAGGTCCGTGGCGGTGGCCCCTTCCGGCAATTGACCCAGGAGCTTAAAGCCCACCACCTCTGGGATCAACATGGAGATCGGCTGCCCCAACATGGCCGCTTCGGCTTCGATGCCACCCACGCCCCAAC
>JAQCKL010000326.1 GCA_027592485.1 Cyanobacteriota bacterium | reverse complement strand
GTCTTTGGCTCTCCCAGGGATACGTTCTCCGGGCAGGCTGAGTGCAAAGCCCAGGTTGCGCGATCGCCATGGGGTTGGGAAACCTGGGCGACCTTAACGGTTGCACCGACATGTCCAAATGTAAATTTGGCCTGTGGTCTCTGGCCTCCCCCAAAGGGGAGCGGCCCCCTGATAATAAGGACTGGTTTCAATACATTCACAGCAGCTATGGCGTTACCGACGGTGATCATACCGGGTTATTTGGCTGGGGCCGCGCCCTATGAACCCATGGTGGCGCACTTGCAGGGGCAGGGGATTGCAGCGGTGACCGTTCCCCTCACCCGAGGGAGTTGGTTGCCCACCTTGGGCGGGCGATCGGTACAGCCGATTTTGGCGGCCATTGATGGGACGGTGAATCGTCTTAAGGCCGAAACCGGCAGCGATCGCGTCAACCTAGTCGGCCATTCTGCCGGGGGCTGGATTGCCCGCATTTATCTGGGAGAGCAGCCCTACACCGTCCATGCTGCCGATCAACAACGGACCAACTGCTGGGAAGGTTACCAACACATCCATACCCTATTGACCCTGGGGACGCCCCACACCAGCCAAGAGCGCTGGACGCGACGCAATCTTGACTTTGTGAATCAGACCTATCCAGGGGCCTTTCTCAACTCGGTTCGCTATGTTTGCATTGCCAGCAAAGCGGTTTATGGGGAGCGCTGGCGCACCTGGTTTACCTACAACAGCTATCAGCTCACCAGTGGTGAAGGGGCGACCTGGGGCGATGGCATTACCCCCGTTACTGCCGCCCATTTAGAGGGGGCCGAAAACCTTACCCTGGAGAATGTCTACCATTCCCCCAAGCCTGGATCGGCCTGGTATGGGTCGGCATCGATCGTGCCGCAGTGGGCCAAGTATCTGCCTTAACCGAGGTACGGGTTAAGGAGGCAGAAACCCACCCCTATCCGCTCCTTGGGAGGGGTGGCCGTAGGCCGGAATGGGTTTCTGCCTAGCCGTTGTTGTCTAAAATCTTCGGCACTTTGAAGTAGTCGCCTTCTTGATCGGGGGCGTTTTTGAAGATGGCCTCGCGATCGCTGAAGGTCTCTAGGCGATCTCTGCGGGTGATATTGCTCACCTCAATGGCGCGGGTGGTGGGTTGCACATCCGCCGTATCGAGGCCACTCAGTTGCTCTACATAGTCCAGAATGCTGTTGAGCTGGGTGGTGAACTGGGTTTCTTCCTCAGTGGTCAGGTCTAAACGGGCCAGGTTGGCAACTTTACGGACCTGTTCAATGTCAATCATGGGGTGACTGGGTTTGGATTGCGGATGGGAATTGCGGGTGGGATGAACGCAGCTCATCCCAGAGCCTATGGTAAAGCCAAATGTTTTGTTGAGGGGACGGTTACCGCCCCCTGAGCGGAGTCGTATGCCTTTCAGGCAGGCTCAGCCAGCGCGACATTGGGGACAGTTACGAGGGGACATGGCCCAGGATGCCACTGGGGAACAATCAGTGGGGTATTTTCTTTTCGGGAAATGTCCCAAGGCTCACCCTCGCCAACTACAGCAAAACCGTCAGGTTGCTGGGATAACACTGCTTAACCACCACACTGACGCTGTCAGCCCCCTCTTGGGTCAAGTCTTCGACGTAATGGGGTCCCATTTGCGCGGCCTCTTGGGACTGACTAAACGGACCAAAATAATAGAGACAGGCCGGATTGAGGGTTTTGATCTCCACCCACCAGTCTCCGAATCGCGGCGCTGAGACTGGTAGCGTCGAGCGTCGCGTGGTGGATCGGGATCTGGTTTTCTCGGTCTTCATCGGTCCATACCCCCTAGATTCAAAAGGATCCCGTTGTCTCTGGTCGTTCTAGTGCTAGACGACTTCAATCCACCGACCTTGCCCTAGGGGTTTAAGCCCCTGGTCTACGGAGAAATCAATGGTTGCCATATTTGCGCCCTGGGGTACTAGGCGATGCAGCTCAAGGTACGGCTCACGTCCGCGACCTCGAATGGCTTTTTGAGAAACCCACTAGCGCCTAATTGTGCCCCTTCTGAAAAATGATCTAAATCCAGCTCTGCGGTCGCCAACCAAAAGGGAATATGTTTGATGGCTGAATCATTTCGTAAGGCTTTCAAGGTTTCCAGACCGTTCATGATCGGCATTCTAAAATCGCAAATCACTAAATCAGGTTGGTGAAATTGGGTCAGGTTTAGACCGGTTACCCCATCGGCGGCGGTAATGCTATTAAAGCCTTTGAGGGCAAACCAATCCGACAGCGCATTGCGGATGCCATGGTCGTCATCAATCACTACGATGGTTTTCATTTTGCGTCATTGCTTTTAGGTTTTAGTCCGTTGTGGGGATGACACTCCGGCAGGGAACGTAGGCTTCGAGGACTTGACCACTGCCCCACCCCATGCGCAGAAAGTAATCACAGACCGGACATTCGGTTTTGAGGACTTGGGCATCGCCGCATCTGAGACTGTCTGGTGCCCTGATATCGAGCAGTTGACGGTAGGCGGCATTGCCACAGTTGGGGCAGCAGATCCTTGAATTCATAGGGGTGGGGCGCTGGACCGCTAACGGGTGATAAAAGCCGCAAAGTATTGCCAGACAGGCATTTCAGAGGCATTCGGAAACATCGTCTGCAAGCCTTGTTCTGAAAGGCTCCTAGACTTTCATCACCCTTTTAGAGACCCGTGCTTGCAAGCGTTGGGCCCTGGGTTCAAGCCATGGCTTTGTCATGGTCTGGGAAGTACTGAAGCGCCATATGGGACATTCTGATTAAGTCGATCTTCGATTGTTGAGAATCGGAGATGTCGGCAACGAGACCGATCACTTTGAGCGGAAAACCATCCACGGCAGTAATCAATGGGGTATCTTGCGATCGCAACAAACACCAAGTCCCATCTACCCGCTTCATTCGATAGGCCAGGGTAATAATATCCCCCGTTTTCAGGGTGCAAAACCGCTGGAAATAGGTTGCTACAGATTCAACATCGGCGGGATGGATCAGTTCTGACAAACCCAATTTCCCCAAGCTGGTAGATTGCTGGGCAGAATAGCCGAGCAAGGCGGGTACAGAGTACTCGGAGCAACACAGGGTATGCTGATCGACCAAGTCATAGATATAAATGCTCCTGGGTGCAGCTCGATCAACATAGGTTTCCAGCCGCTCTAGCATCTCCCCAGCCCATTGCTGATCAGCGATGGGAAAGTTTTTTAATTGGGGTGAGAAATCGATTGAAATCATATCAAGAATCTCTACTAAAAGCAGAGGATAAATGTTAAAAATAAGTCCGTTACTCCTTCGGAGTCGCTCCGCAAACAGGATGACAAAAGTGGGATGCACCCGAATCAAGGTTTGTGAGTAGGCCATGTCAGTATCTTAGGGAGAAGCTGTGAGTAAGTTGTGAGGAACGCTAGAATGGTGGTAATCAGACCCTTTTTTCTACATATTCCTAAATGTTTTTCCCAAGAGGTATAAGGCGTAACTCGAAGAAAGGGTCACTCGCAAGTGTTTTGGTGACACTGAGGCGAAAGTGAAAGTTTTAATTGTGGAAGATGATCAAGATGTGGGGCAAACCCTAAAGCTGCTCCTCAAGCGGTATGCCTACGTTGCCGATTGGGTGGAGGATGGTGAAGCTGGGTTAGAAATGATTTCAGCTTTTGATTATGATTTGCTACTGCTTGATGTGATGTTGCCCGGTATCAATGGGGTTGATCTGTGCAAGCAGTTACGCAGCCAGGGTTGGCAAGCCCCGATTTTGTTGCTGACGGGGCGGGATGGGGGCACGGCCAAGGCGATCGCCCTCAACTCTGGGGCCGATGATTATGTGGTCAAACCGTTCCATGTCGAGGAGTTGATCGCTCGCATTCAAGCCCTCTTGCGACGGTGCAACACGTTTATCCCCTCAAGGTTGACCTGGGGGAAGCTATCGGTTAATTCGAGTTGCCATTTTGCGGCCTATGGCCCCCATGAGCTTCCTTTGACACCCAAGGAGTATGCGATTTTGGAATTGCTACTGCGGCACCCCCAACGGCCCCTTAACGCCGTGGCGCTGCTCGATTATGCCTGGGATTCGGCGGCGATGCCAGGGGAAGAAACCATCCGGGGCCATATCAAAACATTGCGGAAAAAACTCGCCCAAGCGAGTGCTCCCCCAGACTTGATTAAAACTATTCATCGCGTCGGCTACCAACTGAATCCGTTGTATGGATCACCTGGATTGAGTCCTGCTGTCCCAAAGGGGATCGAACAGCAGGTGACAGAACTCACTACCGCCAATCGAGAGCTGCAGGTGGCCTTGAATACGGTGCTGACCAGCCGTTCCCAAAACCAAGCCTTGGCGCAGTGCCAAGGCAACCTAGAGGCTTCGCAACAAGGCTACCAGGCCCTATTTGACGGTGCGGTTGAGGGGATTGTGACCAGCGATCGCCAAGGGATGATCCAATCGGCCAACTCAGCCGCAGCCCTTCTGCTTGGCAGGGAGGTTGAGCAGTTGAGGGGTCAATCCTTGCAGGGATTGATCCCTCAGGGCGATCGCCCCCAATTTCAGCAACACGTAGAGGCCGCCTTGCAGGGGCATCACCCTTGGACGGTGCCATTGTCTGCCCCCATCGGTACGCTCTGGCTGGAGCTGTTGCCCGCCAACGCCCCAACGGATGAAGCGGGCCGACCGATAACGTTGCAGTGGTTACTGCGCCCCCAACCCTCTGGGTAGCGATTCATGAGATTCATTAACCGCGATCGCCATCGCTGCTGATAGTTCCCAGCATTTCTCCTACACTCATAGGCAGATGCACTGGTCTCCTTATCTGCGTGACCCATCCCACCGTTCAGAATTCAGCCCAGTCACCGCCCCCTGCCATTAGCCAGCGCGCCTTTGATGTGGTGGCGATCGCCGCCTCAGCGGGGGGGATCAAGGCGATCTCAACCGTTTTGAGAGGGTTGCCATCCGACTTTCCGGTGGCGGTGGTGATTGTGCAGCATCTGGCCCCCCAGGCTCGATCGCTGCTGGTCGATATTTTGGCGCGGGTGACCCAGCTTCAGGTGAAGCAAGCGGTGACCGGTGACTGCCTCACCGCCGGCTGGGTCTATATTGCGCCACCTAACTATCACTTACTGGTGACTGCCGACGGGACCCTGGCCCTCACCCAGTCAGCCTTGGTGCATTTTGTGCGGCCCTCTGCTGACCTGCTGTTTGAGTCGGTGGCGACCAGTTATGGGCAGCGGGCGATCGCCGTCGTCCTCTCGGGCACCGGCATTGATGGGGGCTTGGGGGTAGAAGCGATCAAGGCGAAGGGGGGCACCGTGATTGCCCAGAACCAAGCCAGCTCCGCTTTTTTTGGCATGCCCCATACCGCCATTGAAACGGGCCAAGTGGATTTTGTTTTGCCCCTGAACGAGATTGCCCCAACGCTATTGAGCCTGGTCTTAAAAGAGAACCACTAAAGCAGACTTTTCCTGGAAAAATATCCCTTTTGCGGATCGGCTTTAGCGATTTCTAGCAAAGAAGATACCCGTAGATACTGTTTCACCATTGAAGACGCGACCGTCGTCGGGGCACCTCTTGGGGGTAGGGTTGATTTATTTGGCATAGAAAAAAGCTGATAGGCCCTATGAGCCCCGCCAAACATCTCAGCACTGTTGAACGGCTGTCA
>JAQCKL010000001.1 GCA_027592485.1 Cyanobacteriota bacterium | reverse complement strand
TCGGGTGGGGGATGATATTTTCCTGCCCAACCTGATTCGGCCCAGCCTGTTCGAACAATGCTTGGCCTTGCCAGCGGGGGAGACGGCCATGATCACCCTGCCAGCCCAGCGGGGCCAACCCCAGCGGCAATTGCTGATCTTGGCGATTGAAATTGACCCCCGCTATGGCAAAGTGGCGTTAATCGTCGAACAGCCCTTCCAGGGGTAATAGATTACTCCCCCGTTCCCCTGCCCCCTTGCCCCTTCTCCCAGCTATGACCCAAAAGACCTTAATGAAGTGGCTCCGCTTAAGCAGTGCCGTGGTGCTGATTGTGCTGGTGACTTGGGTCGTACACAAAGTGGGGGTGACCCAGCTTCGAGCCCAGGTCGATGAGTTGGGGGTGTGGGCTCCCCTCGGGGTTTTGGCTTTACGGTTTACCAGTGTGCTGATTCCAGCCTTACCCGGCACGGCTTACTCCATACTGGCGGGGGGATTGTTTGGTTTGCCGCAGGGATTGGCGGTGGTTGCCGTCGCTGACCTGTTGTCCTGTAGCCTTTGCTTTTGGATCGCCCGGCGGTTTGGCCAAAAAGTCGTACGGCGGTTGGTGGGCGATCGCTTCATGGGGCGGGTGAATGCGATCGGTAAACGCCATCTGGAGAACAATTTTTTCCTGATGACGGCCTTCTTGATGACCAGCTTTTTCGACTTTGTCTCCTACGGAGTGGGCCTCACCAAAACCCCCTGGCGGAAGTTTTTCCCGGCCCTGGTGCTCAGCATTGCGATCTCGGACCCACCGATTGTGGCGATCGGGGCGGGGGGATTAGAAGGGGGCAAAATTCTACTGGTCTTTGGCCTGCTGGGCATGTTTGGCTTAGCCCTGATTACCGGCTGGCTCAGGCGTCAATCCCCTCGGTTGTCGGAGGAGAAGCCAGGGGCGCAACCCGTCGATTCACCAGGGGATCAGGGAGAATAATCACCAGTTGATTTTTTGAAACCGCTACTATGGGCCTTTCCCAACAGCTTTGGCAAACCAACCTCGATCTGGTCCAGGCCTCCCTTGAGCATCCTTTTATTCAAGGGATTTATGACGGCACCTTGCCGAAGGCCAACTTTGCTTACTACGTGGGTCAGGATGCCTTCTTTTTAGAAGCCTTTGCCAGGGCCTACAGTATTGCTGCGGCCAAGGCTCCCGATTGGGACGGTTTCCGGGCTTTCCATGACTTGGGGGGCGGGGTTTTAGAAGAGCTACAGCTCCATGGCCGCTATGCCCAAACCTGGGGGGTGGATTTGGCCCAGGTCCACCCCGGTGCCGCCACCCGCCGCTATACCGACTTTTTGCTGGCCACCGCTTGGAGCCAGGAGGTAGGCATCACCGCTGTGGCCATGTCCCCCTGTATGCGACTGTATGCCCATATCGGTCAGTCCCTAGCCACAAAGGGAATTCCGTCCCATCCGTATGGGGATTGGGTCGCCACCTACAGCGGCGATGGGTTTGAGGTTTTGGCCCAACAGCTTGAGACCTTTGTGGATCGCTATAGCCGCGACGGTGAACCGGTCCAAATGGCCTATCGCTATGCCTTGGAATGTGAGCGCGACTTTTTTCAAGCGGCTTGGGAGATTTATAGGGCTGCCCCCATTGCTTAAGACCCTTAGGATCGCCCTGATCTTTAGCGCAACAGCAAAGCGGCTTGCAGTCTTGTCCTAACCGGACTGGCGACTGCTATAACCGGCCTGGGCAATGAGCTGCTGAATGCAGGCTGGGGTCAGGGCGGCCAGGGCGGGCAACACAATATGGGCACCCGCATCCATCAGGCTGCGGGTATAGCCAGCGATGTACTTGGCATCGCTAGCACTGACATGGGGCGGCAAAATTCCTACCCCTAGCCAATGGTGCTCTGGGCGCTGCTGCTGGGCTTTTTGGATGGTTTGCATATCTGCGACCGTATCCCCGATATACAGAATTGGGACTACGTTCGTGCCGGACCCTAGGGCCGCCGCGACTGCCAACAGTCCGGTGGGATCAGGCTTGCCGGGGGCATCTTCCATGGCCACCAACTTGGGTTGGTGGAGGCCCAGCCGCTCTTCCAGAATATAGGTGGCTGACCCTCGGGTGGCCCCGCTAAAAAAGCCCCAGGCAACGTGATGCTGGGTCAAGCTTTCAAAATAGTCAGGGGTAATCAAAACTGGTTCTTGGGAGATGTAGCCCGTCCATTGGCTCGGGTCGTCAAGGTTAGGGCCGCGATACCGGCGCTGAAAGAAATCCACTAGGGTGTCGTAGTTCAGATCGAACTGAGATCGCCCTTGCCCCTGTTGTTCAAAATAGCGATAGACCAGTTCTTGGGACCCCTCCCAATCGTTGTTCCAGATGCCTTCAGCCTTGAGGGCATCAATATCTTGGGGGCTGGGGCGATAGGCCCCCTGGGTGAAATGCTCTACGGTATCGGCCAAGGCCCGACGATAGGAGCCCCCTACATCTCGAATCACCCCATCGATATCAAATACCGCGATCGCCTGAACGGCCATAGATTTCCCCTGTGAGCCCGTCATGGGTAGAATAGCCTGACCCCCGACCTATTCTGCCATCAAAGGTGAGGTATCATGGAGGACTGTAGTCCAAGGGAGAAAAGACCGGAGTGGAGGTCACAACAACAGCCCGATTTATTTTGAAAGTGCTTTGGCTCGATAAGGATGTTGCCTTAGCCGTCGATCAAGTGGTGGGCAAGGGCAGTAGCCCTTTAACCTCTTACTACTTCTGGCCCCGCAACGATGCCTGGGAAGATATGAAAACTGACCTCGAAAAGAAAAATTGGATTTCTGACGAGGAAAGGGTGGCGTTGCTTAACGAAGCCACTGAGATTATTAACTACTGGCAGGAAGAAGGTAAGGGCAAATCCATGAATGAAGCCCAAGCCAAGTTTCCTGAGGTGGCCTTTTCGGGTAGTTCGTGAGGGACTCGCTTCACGGGTTCCAGGCAATTGGTCCATAAAAAACCGCCCCTCGTGGGGCGGTTTTTGTTAGCGTTTTTAAGTTGTATAACGCTGGCCACCGTGCCTAAGACTAGGATCGCCCTGATCCTTAGTGCAGAGGTCCCGTCGTGGCTCACCGTTTCGTCCTGACTGAACGCGACTGGCGGCTCATTGACCTACAGGAGGACGGTTTGCCTTAGGCCATACCGCCTGCCGCTTGAAAGCGAGCCCGAGCCCGACGGAAGGCGGTAGTCGCCTTCATCGTCCCTTGCTGATCCTCTGGGGAGGTTGCCTCTAGGGCCGCCTTAGCGGATTCGAACGTTGCCCGAGCGGCGTCTAAATCAATCGCATCACCCCGTTCGGCCCCATTCACCAAAATGGTGACTTCATTATTTTCGACTTCGGCAAAGCCCCCCATGAGGGCGATCGTCATCCAGTCATTTTCGGGGCGGACTCGCATCACACCCACCTCTAGGGCCGTAAGCAGGGGTGCGTGACCGCTTAAAACCCCAAGCTGCCCAGTGGTACTCGGCAAAATTACTTCTTCGGCTTCTGCATCCCAGACGGTTTTATCTGGGGCAACAACGCGCACGGTTAAAGACATAGCAAATCTAGGCGGTTTCTCAATGGGTCACACCAACAAGACAGAAGCCGAGTGGTCCCAGACACTAAATCCCTGGGATCGCTCGGCTCAATCATCAGCCCTAATCCTTCATCTTCTCAGCAGCGGCCATGACCTGGTCAATGCCGCCCTTCAGATAGAAAGCTTGCTCAGGAACATTGTCTAGCTCACCATTTAAGATCATTTGGAATCCTTTAATGGTGTCGGCCAAACTCACATACTGACCCGCCATGCCGGTGAAGATCTCAGCCACAAAGAAGGGCTGAGACAAGAACTTCTCAACCTTGCGAGCCCGAGCTACGGTGATGCGATCGTCCTCAGACAATTCATCCAAGCCCAGAATCGCAATAATGTCTTGCAGTTCCTTATAGCGCTGCAGGGTGGACTGCACCGCCCGAGCCGTGGCGTAGTGCTCCTCTCCAACGACGCTGGCTTGCAGCATCGTTGAGGTCGAGTCCAGGGGATCCACCGCTGGATAAATCCCTTTAGAAGCCAATCCCCGAGACAGCACCGTAGTGGCATCTAGGTGGGCAAAGGTCGTGGCCGGAGCAGGGTCCGTCAAGTCATCTGCAGGCACGTACACCGCTTGAATAGAGGTGATGGAGCCCTCTAGGGTGGAGGTGATGCGCTCTTGCAAGTCACCCATGTCGGTACCCAAGGTCGGCTGGTAGCCCACCGCAGAGGGCATCCGGCCCAGTAGTGCCGATACCTCAGAGCCCGCTTGCACAAACCGGAAGATGTTATCGACAAACAACAACACATCCTGCTTGTTGGTATCGCGGAAGTACTCAGCCATGGTCAGGGCTGACAGGGCGACCCGCATCCGAGCGCCAGGGGGTTCATTCATCTGACCGTAGACTAAGGCGACCTTAGATTGGCTGAGGTCATCAATATTGATCACCCCAGACTCAATAAATTCGTTGTAGAGGTCATTGCCCTCGCGGGTCCGCTCACCCACACCGCCAAATACAGAAACACCACCGTGCTCCTTGGCGATGTTGTTGATCAATTCTTGAATCAGTACGGTTTTACCCACACCCGCACCGCCGAACAGGCCGACCTTACCGCCTCGACGATAGGGGGCTAGGAGGTCAATGACCTTAATGCCCGTCTCAAATACGGAAGGTTTCGTTTCTAACTCGGTAAATTTCGGTGCATCCCGGTGGATGGGAGAGGTCTCCTCGTTGCCAACCGGTCCCTTCTCATCAATCGCCTCACCGAGGACATTGAAGATCCGGCCCAGGGTTGCCTTTCCGACAGGGACGCTAATCGGCAAACCGGTGTTTGTCACTTCCATGCCCCGCACCAAGCCGTCGGTGGTACTCATGGAAACAGCTCGGACCTGAGAGTCGCCTAGCAGTTGCTGGACTTCGCAGGTCACAGAGACCGATTGTCCCGCAGGGTTAATCCCTGAAATCGTCAATGCGTTGTAAATCTCAGGAAGTTGCCCGCTTGTGAACTTGACGTCCACAACCGGCCCAATGATTTTAGTAATGAAGCCAACGTTAGTTTTTTCTGCAGTGGTGACCATGCTTGCGCCTATCTCTTGATCAGCTATTCCGGCACCTTTCTAAAGATAATCTTAGGTTCGCAGCGCCATTTAACACAGTATCACTGAATGTGTCGGGCTCAGATCCCCATCTCAGTTCCTGATCGCATATAACCCCTAAA
This sequence comes from Cyanobacteriota bacterium, assembly GCA_027592485.1. GTDB lineage: Bacteria > Cyanobacteriota > Cyanobacteriia > Phormidesmidales > Phormidesmidaceae > PCC-6406. The sequence continues at coordinate 27,070 of JAQCKL010000001.1, read as the reverse complement.
TCATTCCAAAGTGGGAGTTTATGCCCTGCTCAAGCCCCTGATTTGAATGTGGCGGGGTTGCAGGGGGCGGCCAGGCCATGGGTCAGGTCGAAGCGGCCCCGTCTTTGTTGGCAAGCCCCTTAACCGAATGATTACAGTAGAGCCTTAGTATGAAGGGCCGATTTTCCGCTAATTCTTTCCATCACAGGCGTGTAATGACTGACGTGAGCAGCAATCTAACCCAGCCCGACTTAACCCAGCCCGATTTAACCCAGCCCAAATACTATTTCAACCGAGAGTTAAGCTGGCTGGAGTTCAACGATCGCGTCCTTCACCAAGCGTTTGACTCGCGTACGTTGCTGTTAGAGCGCCTCAAGTTTGCCGCCATTTTTAGCGCCAACCTCGATGAATTTTTCATGGTGCGGCTGTCGGGGCTCTTGGAGCAGGTCAAGGCCCAAGTCCACACCAAAACCGCCGACGGTCTCAGCCCCAAAGAACAGGTCGCAGCGATTCGCGCCCATTTAAAGCCCAAGCTCCAAGAACAACACCGTCTGTTTGAGCAAGAGCTCCGGCCCCAATTGACCGACCATGGCATATTTCTATTGGCCTATGGCGATCTAACGACGGCGCAAAAACAATATTGTCAGAACTATTTTGAGGCTCAGCTCTTTCCTGTCCTCACCCCCCTGAGTGTCGATCCATCCCATCCGTTTCCAAGGCTCTCTAATCTCAGCCTCAACTTGGGGGTGGTGGTCACGGATCCCGAAACGGATATTCAAAAATTTGCCCGAGTCAAGGTGCCCAGCAACTTGCCCCGATTCATTGGCTTGCCCGATGACCTCAATGGCTACAAAGATGAGACCTGTGTGTGGGTTGGGGTCACCCTAGAGGAGATTATTGCCCATAATTTGGACTATCTCTTTCCGGGGATGCGTATTCAGGGCCAATACCTGTTTCGGATTACGCGGGACGCTGACTTCCCGGTGCGGGAAGATGAAGCCGATGATTTGCTCCTGGCGATCGAAGAAGAAATCAGTAAACGCCGCTTAGAGGGGTCTGTTTGCCGATTAGAAATTCAGGCGGGGATGCCCCCCAACCTACGGCAGGGGCTGGTGCAAGAACTCCAGGTGGCCGATGAGGACATCTATGAGCTAGAGGGGATGCTCAACCTCAAGGATCTCTTCTTTTTCCTTTCCATGCCCTTGCCTGATTTGAAGGATAAGCCCTGGAAGTCGGTGGTGCCCCCCCGCTTAAAGCCCCTACAGGACTCGGAAACACCGGGGGATATCTTCAGTATCATTCGCGATGGGGATGTGATGATGCACCATCCCTATGAAGCATTTTCGGCCTCTGTCCAGACCTTCATAACGGCAGCGGCAGCCGCCCCCCAGGTTCTCGCCATCAAGATGACCCTGTACCGCACCTCCGGCGATTCTCCGATTGTTAAGGCCCTAATTAACGCCGCGGAAAATGGTAAGCAGGTGGTGGCCCTGGTCGAGCTGAAGGCCCGCTTTGATGAGCGCAACAATATTATTTGGGCGCGTCGCCTAGAGGATGCCGGGGTCCATGTGGTGTATGGGGTGGCCGGTCTCAAGACCCATACCAAAACGACCTTGGTGGTCCGCCAGGAAAAGGATGTCATTCGTCGCTATGTGCACATTGGCACAGGCAACTACAACCCCAAGACCTCAAAGCTCTATACCGATATTGGCTTACTCAGTTGCCGGGACTCCCTCGGGGCCGATCTGACGGATCTGTTTAATTTCCTGACCGGGTATTCTCGCCAAACCGCTTACCGTAAGCTCATGGTTGCACCCCTCACCCTCCGTAAGGGGATGACCGCCTTGATTCAGCGGGAAATTGACCATGCCCGTCAGGGACGGCCCGCTTACATCCTTGCCAAGATGAACTCCCTGGTGGATCCAGCGATGATCCGTCTCCTCTATGAAGCCTCCCAGGCTGGGGTTGAGATTCAGCTGATCATTCGGGGCATTTGCTGCTTGCGACCGGGGTTGCCGGGGATTAGCGATCGCATCCAGGTGGTGAGCATTATCGGTCGCTTCCTAGAGCACGCCCGCATCTTTGTCTTCCATAACGAGGGCGACAAGGAGTACTACATCGGCAGTGCGGATTGGATGACCCGCAATCTCGATCGCCGGGTAGAGGCGGTCACCCCGGTAGAAGATCCTGCCCTGGTCCAAGAACTGAAGGCGATTCTGGACATTATGCTGACGGATAATCACCAAGCCTGGGATCTGCAGGCCGATGGCACCTATGTGCAGCGACGTCCGGCCCCCGATGAGGCCATCCGCAATACCCACATTTTGTTGATGGAACGCACCCGCAAACGGGACCACAGCAGCACCATTGACAGCCTTGCCTAGGGAGATGGGTTTAAAAAATGGTAACTCCCACACATCATGCTGGCTGAGCGGAGTCGTATGCCTTTCAGGCAGGCTCAGCCAACGCCTTGCGTCTCCCGAAGGGAGAAAGCCAGATCTCCCGCAAAAGTCCCCTATTCCCTTTGGGAAGGCAAAGCCCACGACTCCGCTCAGGGGACGGGTTTTAAAAATGACGCCAATCCGATGATCGGCTTAGGAATGGGCGGGTGCATCAGCGGGCGGCTCCACGGCGATCGCCATGACCAGAGCGGGATCCCCAGGGGGCTGCCGTTTTTCCAAAACATCCAAAACCCAGGCTTCCTCAATCCAGGTTTTGCACACTACTGCCAGGGGCAGGGCCAAAATCAAGCCCACTGGCCCTAAAAATGTGGCAAAGAAAATCTGCGCGACCAGGGTGGCGGCCGGCAGCAAAGACACCTGCTTACGCATCATCATCGGGCTGATCCAGTAGCTTTCTAGATTTTGAATAATCACATAAAGCACAATCACCCCCAAGGCCGGTCCAAAGGACTTGGATAGGGCCGCGATGATCGGAAAGACGGCGCTTAGGGCCGGTCCAATATTTGGAATAAAGTTGAATACCCCTGCCAGCATGGCGTTGGCGAAGGGATAGGGCACCTGCAAAATGACCAATCCCACAAAGCTAAAGATGGCGACAAACAGGGAGCTGATCGAGACGCCCCCCAGCCAGCACAGGAGCGCCACTTCGCATTTCGTCATAATCTCGTCAGCCCGCCGCCGATACCCAGAGGGGAACAATCGCAGCAATAGCTTGCGGTATGACAGGGGATCGCTGAGCAACATAATGCTCAAAACCAGCAGCAACAACAGTTGCAGGACGATGGTGATCGAGCCAGAAAAAAAACTAAAGAAATTGCCAAAGACCTGACTTCCCAATGTGGTGGCCTGCTGCAGTAGATCAGAGAACTGCGGTATGTCAGTGATGGAAAACTGATTGGGCAGCCATCGGGGGGGATCGGCCAGCACATCGGTGGTCCACAGGTAGAGACGATTAAATCCGGAGGGGATCAGCTGCAGCAGTTGCTTAAACTGGTTAATAAACAGCGGTAGCACCAAAACCAGAAATACGACAAGCCCTAAGCAGACCAATCCCAGGGCAAGCAAGACAGCTTGGGAGCGGGCAATATGTAGGCGCATCACCAGTCTACGCACCAAACTGTTCAACGAAATGGCGATGACTACTGCGGCAAATACCAGCAGCAAAATTTGCCGAAACTGCCACAGGATCACTAGGGCAATCACGAAGCAAACAAAACTTATCCAGTCTAAAATTTTCACAGCTCACTGGGCCTGTGTTGAGTCATATATTGCCTGCATCTTAGGCGGACTTAGGGGCGATCGCCATCCCCCTCGCCCCAGCCTGATCCGATTGGGTCCGATGGGGGTCGCTCTATGCCATCCCTACGCGCTGAAATATTTGGCCACAGGGTGATAGGCAATGATCGCGGTGGTGGATTGTTCGGGGTAGAGTTGTTCGCTTTCATCCATATGCATGCCAATGCGATCGACCTGCAGCAGATCCAGCTGAATGGCTTGATCAGGGATATGGGGACAAGCGGGATAGCCAAAGCTATAGCGAGACCCTTGATAGCGCTGTTGCAGGACCTCTCGAATCCCCTCTGGGTCGAGGTCACCATAGCCCAGTTCCCGGCGGATGCGGGCGTGACTCCACTCTGCGATCGCCTCAGCGGTCTGTACCGACAACCCGTAGTAGTAGAGATAGTCGGTGTAATTGTCCGCCTTGAATAGGGTCTGGGCAAATTCCGTCGCCACCTCGCCCACCGTCACCGCCTGCATGGGGAAGACATCGAATTGCCCTGGTTTAGCCTGATCCTTCGGCAAAAAGAAATCGGCAATGCACAGCCGTCGTAGGGACTTTTGGCGCGGGAAGGTGAATGTTGCAAGGGGGATGGAATTTTGCATTTCCTCAGTCATCACCGCCGGATCGTAAATGTGGAGGGAATTGCCCTCCGCCAGACAAGGGAAGTAGCCATAAACCACCTGGGGATGGAGGAGATTCTCTGCCTGGATGCGGGCCTTCCACCCGTCCAAAATCGGGTGCACCGTTTCCTGCAAAAATGCATCGTAGTCTTCCCGCGACTGCTCCTTCGGCTTACGAAACTGCCACTGCCCCACAAACAACGCCTGCAAGTCGAGATAGCCAAAGATCTCACCCAGGTCAATATCCTCAGGGTTGAGAATTTTCGTTCCCCAAAACGGAGGAGTGGGTCGAGGAATGTCAATCTCAACGGCTTCAGAGCGGCGGGTGTCCGTCGGTGATGGGGCCTCACGCCTTAACGCCATTACCCCATCACTCCCCTGCTCCTCTGCCCCCTCGCTGTCTGGCTCTCCTGCCCCATCACTCCCTGGATCCCCTGCCCCGGCCTCATCCAAAAAGCCCTGCAAATCATCCCAGTTGCTAGCCGCCTTGGCGGGCATCAACTTGTCCATAAAGTGCAGATCTGAGAAGGCATCTTTGCCGTATACCACCCGACCGTTATAGGTCTGCTGGCAGTCTTGATGGACAAACTTAGGGGTCAGGGCCGCGCCGCCGAGGATTACCGGCACGGTAATGCCTTCTTGATTAAAGGTTTCCAGGTTGTTTTTCATGAAAGCGGTAGATTTCACCAGGAGGCCGCTCATGGCAATGCAGTCGGCCCCGTGATCCCGATAGGCCTGGATGATATTTTCTACGGGCTGCTTAATGCCCAGGTTAATTACTTTGTAGCCATTGTTCGAGAGGATGATATCCACCAGGTTCTTGCCGATGTCGTGGACATCGCCCTTCACCGTGGCGATGATGAAGGTGCCCTTGCCGGAGCCGTCGGTGTCAGACTTTTCCATAAAGGGTTCTAGGTAGGCCACCGCCGCCTTCATGGTTTGGGCGGACTGCAACACAAAGGGCAACTGCATCTGCCCGGAGCCAAACAGTTCTCCCACCACTTTCATGCCGTCTAGCAAAAAGGTATTGACGATTTCGAGGGGCGGATACTGCTCTAGGGCCTTAGCCAAGGCATCCTCTAGGCCGATGCGCTCGCCGTCGATAATGTGTTGCTTGAGCTGTTCCTCAATGGGCAGATCCTTGGCGATCGCCTCCTTCTTTTTCAGACTTTTCCCTTCAAACAAGGTGGTGAGTTGGGCGAGGGGATCGTAGGTGCAGATATCCCCGTCAAATTGACGGTTGTCGTAGATCAGGTCCCGACAGATTTGCTGGTGCTCTGGCTTGATCTTGGCCAAGGGCAAGATCTTGGCGGCGCTGACGATCGCCCCGTCCAACCCCACCTGCATCGCTTCGTGGAGGAACACCGAGTTGAGGGTGACCCGCGCCACTGGGTTGAGGCCAAAGGACACATTGGAGACCCCCAGCATGATGTGAGCCCCCGGTAGATTCTCCCGAATCATCCGAATCGCCTCAATGGTCTCATTGCCGTTTACCCGATCCTCTTCGATCCCCGTTGAGATTGGCAGCGCCAGGGTATCGAAAAAGAGCTCATGGGCGGGCAGACCATATTCCAAGGCATCGCGATAGGCCCGTTGGGCAATCTGGAACTTTTTCGTGGCGGTGCGGCCCATGCCCTCTTCGTCAATGGTGCCGACCACCACCCCCGCCCCATATCGCTTGGCCAGTTCCAGTACCTGAAAGAAGCGCTCGTCCCCATCTTCGTAGTTGGTGGAATTGAGGATGCATTTGCCCCCCGCCACCTTCAGCCCCGCCTCCATCTTGGTCCATTCCGTGGAGTCCAGCATCAGCGGCAAGGTGACGTTGGTGACCAGGCGAGACACCAGCTCATGCATGTCCTTCTCCCCATTCCGGCCCACGTAGTCCACATTTACGTCGAGGATATGGGCACCCTCTTTGACCTGCGATCGCGCCAAGGCCACCAACCCATCCCAATCCTCATCATTGAGCATCGTGCGGCATTTCTTCGAGCCGCTGGCGTTGAGCCGCTCCCCCACAATCAGGAACGAGTTGTCCTGGTCATAGGACTGGGTGCTGTAAATCGACGCGGCGGCAGGGGTGTAATTGAGGGCGGGACGAGGATCAGGCAGGGATGACTGAGAAGAAGCTCCCTGGCTCCCTGGCTCACTCGCCCCCCTGCTTCCTCGCACCGCTCGCGCTTTTGGCTGCAAATCCTGAGCCAGCTCCGCTAACTGGGCAATGTGCTCGGGGCGGGTGCCGCAACAGCCGCCGATTACCTGGACCCCCAGATCCTCCACAAAATGCATCAGGGCCATGCGCAGGGCCATGGGCGATAGATGATAGACCGCCTCTCCCCCCACGTTTTCCGGCAAGCCCGCATTGGGAATACAGGAAATCACAAAGGGGGACTGCTCCGCCAGATGCCTGACGTGGTCTTTCATCAAGTCAGGGCCAGTGGCGCAGTTGAGCCCCAAAATATCGATCGGGTAAGGCTCCAGAATGGCTAGGGCTGCGGCCATTTCCGTGCCCACCAGCATCGTGCCCTGTTGCTCCATGGTTACCGAGACCATCAGGGGCAGGCGGGTGCCCGTGGCCTCAAATGCCTCCTCAATCCCATTCAGGGCCGCTTTGATTTGCAGCACATCCTGGCAGGTCTCCACCAACAGCAAATCAACCCCCCCATCAATCAACCCCTTGGCCTGCTCTACATAGGCGGCTTTGAGGGGATCAAATTCGATGTGCCCTAGGGTGGGGAGCTTGGTGCCAGGTCCCATCGATCCCGCTACAAAGCGAGGCTGATCGGGGGTGGAGTATTCCAGGGCAACGGTTTTGGCCAGGGCGGCAGCGGTTTTGTTGAGTTCATAGGCGCGATCGCCGAGGTCATATTCCGCCAACACGATCGAGGTGCCGCCAAAGGTGTCAGTTTCAATCACATCGGCACCCGCCTCCAAAAAGCCCCGATGGACTTTCGCCACCGCCTCTGGCTTGGTGAACACCAGATACTCATTGCAGCCCTCATATTCAGGACCGCCAAAATCCTCGGCTGTCAGGTTTTGTACCTGCAAATTCGTTCCCATTGCCCCATCGAAGACCAACACGGGTCGGTTGGGGTGATGAAGGCGCTCAAGAAAGGGACTCGATTGGATAGCCGGTGAGACAGCAGGCATGGCAGACAGGGGTGAAGGAAATAATCAGGCCAAAATTTAGCCTGGATTCCATATTATCGATGACGCTTCCCCAGTGGTGATGTCTCAGACCTGCAACCTCTGACCCACTAATCGAAAATGGCTTCGATCGGCTCCGGCGCATAAATATGGTTGTAGTCAAAATGAAAGGACTTGGGGGTGCGAATAATATCAAACCCCAGGTTGCTGACCGCCTCTGAGGTAAAGGTCACCATCACAAGTTCAATCAGCCGCTTCGCCCTAATTCTCGGGCGGTGGATGTAGTAGGCCCGGCGGGCAAAGAACTGCTCCTCATCCTTCGGCACAATAATGTTATTCAGCCGATGGGCATGGCGAATGGGCTTGATATAGGTGCGAATAAAGTCTTCTTGGCTGACCTGTAAGCGATACAGGCGCTCCTGCTGCGCCCAACTCATTTGGAAAATCAGTTTCGCCAACTCAAAGCCCAGCACATAGCTAAATACGCTCTTGCGTTCTTGGCTGCTAATCATCAACCGCAAAGCCGACTCTAGATAGAGATCCGGTTGCTGACGGGCATCTTGGGCGGTATGGATATAGAACTGGCGAATGTAGCCCCGTAAGACCGCTTCCGTCAGCTCTGTCGAGATGTGAAATTTCTGGAGATAGGTACTGACTTTTTGGGTCGTGTCCTGATCTTGAATGACGCGATAGACCAGACCATCGGCGGTGTAGTCATCCAAAAAGTCGGCTTGGATCTCTGGGGGCGAGGCCGACATCAAATGGCAGAGGGAAAGCACATATCGGCGCTCTTCCCAAGGCAACCCCTCTAACCAGGTCTTTGCTTCCGCTGGTAGAGAGCCAAAGATTGGGTCGTTGTCCGGTTGCACAAAGACCATCGCGATTAAGGACCCGTAATTTCCCTAACTATCCCTAACTACCCTGAGCCTCAGAATTCCCCTTCCTGGTTCAGGGTGATCAGGGGAAAGAAAGCCACGGATACCCTGAGCTGATTAGCCGCGATCGCTATATCGTTCCTCTGCCCAAGGCTCACCCCGACGATGATAGCCATTGCGTTCCCAAAATCCCAGGGCTTCTTCGGAAAGAAATTCCAGCCCCTTCAGCCATTTTGCACTTTTCCAGGCATAAAGGTGGGGGACCACCAAGCGCACCGGACCCCCGTGATCAGCGGGTAAAGGCTCACCCAAAAGCGTATGGGCCAAAAAGTTCTCGGGACGCAGCAGATCGCTGAGCGCCAGATTAGTGGTGTAGTCGCCATAGCAGTGGGCCATAACATGGATTGCGGCAGGATCCACAGGAATTTGAGCCAGCAGGTCTGGAATGGAGACCCCAGTCCAGGTGACATCCAGCTTCGACCAGGTGGTCACGCAATGGAAATCTGCGGTGAAATTCTGTTGGGGCAGTGCCATCAGGTCAGCCCAACTCAAGGTCTGAGCCACGCCCAACCCGAACAGTTCCAGGGTCCAGGCCTCGGCGGTGATCTGAGGGGTGGACCCATAGGTTAAAACGGGAAATCCCTTAGCCAAATGTTGACCGGGGGGCACGCGATCCGCTTGATCTAGCCCTGGTTTTTGAAAAAATTTCATACTGCTAACCGCTTACTCCGGTAGCGCCATTTGATGGAATGATCATAGCGCTGTACCGATAATTCGCAGCCAAAACAGCAGCGGGTCAAAAATGCCGCCCTATGCTGAGAGCAGCTTTTGCAACCATGTCCCTTTGCGGACATCGACATAGGTTTTGCAAGCCGCACATTGTCTGATTCCACGGACACCGATCCGGTTTAGATGAACATGACCACATTCAGGGCAGGGTTGTTGTTTTGCCATGGTGCTAACAGGAAATGACGGGGTTGCAAAGATCTACTGTCCTATGGTGCCGTTTTCCGCAGGGCAACTTTGTACATAATCCTACGGAAGTTGAACGCGCCTAATGGCGATCGCTGATGCCATACCGCAATAATCCCCTTGACTGGCATCCCCGATCATGGTTCCCATGCCATAGCAGGGTGGGGAAGCCTTCCTAAAACAAAAGCAGGGTGAATTTCACCCTGCTTTTGTTTTGCCCGTCAGCTCCAAGAAGGAGCCTATTACTCTTCGTCATCCTCTTCATCGGAGGGATAGACAAATCCTTTAGAGCGACCGGTTAGTACAGACTTACCCAAGGACAATGCCTTTTGAGCCTGCAGAGCTGCGATTTTCTTCCAGTAGGACTTGCGCATGTTGCGCTTTGATTTAGATTTCTTCTTCTTAGGAACCGCCATGGCTCACCGCTGCTGATTTGTTGACAACCTATCAATAGTATCACCTTGCCTCACAAAGGCGGACTTAATGTGCTGGAATGCTCGAATTTTGGGGCAGCGTGCCGCTCCCGCACCGCTCCCAAAGCCCGTCAGGCAGGTTTTAATAGGGCATATTGCTTGCCTGCAACGAATGTCTGAATCCTTGCCGCTTGAGCAGCGACTGGAATTGATTCAAATCCTGTGTGCCTTGCCAGAGGTGCAGTTTGAGCAACTCTGTTTTGCGCTCCAGCCCCTGGCTGGGTTAGTGCCCTCCAAAATACTCACAGCGGTCATCTGCCCGTTCCATGACCCATCGACGTAGCTCCGTAGAAATCGTCGCCATCTAACCCTGTGGCATCGCGGTTGAACGCAGCCTTAGCAAAGACAGAAATTCGGCTAAAGCTACTAGCCCCTCTGCTTCAGCTTGCTCAGTTTGAGATAGGGCATCACCGTTATCTTGGCGATCAAGCAAAAACTGCAAACGATCTGGTACCGCCTGAGGGAGTTGAAATTGGGCGAGAGAAATGGGAATTTGAATGGTTTCGGGCATGGCTCCAGCTCGCTTACCCGCAAACTTGTCAACGTATGTCCTAGTGTAAGGACCCCACACCACTCACCGCTACCGTGCTAAAACCATTGTGAATTCTGATGCCAGCGTCGCTCACCGGACCCTCCTCGATCGCTACCTCCCCCTGATCGACGATCCCACCGCCTTTCTCACCAGCGCCGCCACCCCCCTCCCCATCTGCCTTTGGGCCAATCCCCTCAAAACCACTGGCCCCCAACTCCTCAACCAACTCCAGGGTCTGGGCCTCAACCCCCAACCCATCCCCTGGTGGCCCAATGCCTTCCAGCTTCAGCCCAACTTTCACCCCGGCAACACCCTGGCCTACATGGCCGGTTGGTACACCGTCCAGGAAGCGATCGCCCTCGCCGCCGTCGTTGCCCTCGCTCCCCAACCTGGCGAATGCATCCTCGATCTCTGCGCCGCCCCCGGTGGCAAAACCGCCCAAATGGCCATGGCCGTGGGGGACTCAGGCTGGGTGGTAGCCAATGACTACAGTGCCGGACGGCTCGTGGGGCTAGGCGATACCCTGAATCGGCTGGGGTGCCTGAACGTGATCACTACCCATGGGAATGGCCGTAACCTTGGCCTCGTCCCTGGCCAATTTGATCGGGTGCTCGTCGATGCCCCCTGCTCCGGGGAAGGTACCCTGCGGAAGCAAGCCCAGCCGCAGCCCTGGCGACCCCACTACAGTCAGCGCATTGCCAAGGTGCAGCGCGACCTGCTGGCCCAGGCCCTGAAGCTGGTGAAACCGGGTGGTGTGGTGGTGTACAGCACCTGCACCTTTGCCCCCGAAGAGAATGAGGCGATTATCGATGGGGTGCTCGGGGATTTGGGTCATTTGGAACCCGCCGCGATCGCACCCTTGATCCATCAGCCGGGATTGACCCGCTGGCAAGGGCAAGACTATCGAACCGACTTGCGCCATGCTTGCCGCTACTTTCCCCATTTCAACGATACCGGGGGCTTTTTCATCGCCCGCATCCGCCGGAGCCCGAACCCTTATCCGACAAAGGTTGCACCACTCCAATCGCCCCTCTTACCGGCGGTCTCCATTGCGCCAGAAGCATCGCTGACCTTACTCCAATCGCGGTTTGGTCTGCCGACAGCTTGTTTGGTCAATCGACTGCTTTGGGCCACGGGTCGCAGCCGACTCTGGCTAGCGGAGCGCCAATGTATCCCCCTGCTTGGCCCACTCATACCGCAAACCATTGGGCTGGCGATCGCCCGTTATGAGCGCCAGGGCCTCAAGCCCACCACCGCTTTTTTGCAGCGATTGGGTCCCTGGATCCGCCGTAATCACATCAATTTAGAGGATCCCGCCACCGTGGCAACTTTTCTCGAAGGTCAACCCCAATCCATCGCCACCGATGGCCTAGAATCGGGCTATGTCCATGTTCGCCATGGTCCCTTTCATCTGGGTTGTGGTCGCTATACCGGTGGACAGCTCCAGTCCCAAATTCCCAAAGGCACCGTCGGAGGCTCAGCCAGTCGCTTGGTTTGGGCGGCACAATCTGACCCTTTATCGCGCTGACCACTGTGCTTAGGATACCTAGGATCGCTCTGATCCCGAGCGCAGCAGCAAAGTGACTTGCAGTCTTGTCATAACCGGACTGGCGACTGCTGTAAATTAAATTAATATTACGCAATCAATTGATAGGCATTGCCTAGCTGTAATCCCCAAGCGCACGGCTCGATCCCCTACACGGAAATCCATTTGTTTGCCCTATGACCGCCCTGGTTCTGACCGGTGTTAGCTTTATTGCCTGGTTTCTGAGCATGATAGCCGGGGGCGGCAGCCCGATTATTTTGATCCCGGTAATCACCTTGCTGTTGGGATCCCAAGCGGTTGCCCCCGTGATTACGGTGGGGCTACTGGTGGGCAATCTCCAGCGCAGTTGCTTCTTTTGGTCCGAGATCGACTGGCAGGTCACCGCTTGGTATGTGCCGGGGGCCGTTGCCGGGGCCTTAATTGGGGTCTATGCCTTCACCCAGATCCATGCGGAATGGCTGGGGATATTGCTAGGCTTAGCACTGCTGGCCATGGTGCTCAACTACTGGGTTAGTCGCTGGTGGCAACCCTGGCAAGGGCTGACCATTCGCCCCTGGCACTTTTTGCCGGTGGCCTTTTTGAATGCCATTGGTTCGGGCCTGATTGGCAGTACCGGTCCGATCATGAACCCCATATACCTCAGCTATGGCCTGGAAAAAGAGGCGATGGTGGCGACCAAAGCGCTCAATAAAACTGCGCTCCACATTGTTAAATTGATCAGCTACCTGGGCTTAGGGGCCTTGGACCATACCTATCTGGGCTACGGATTGCTGATGGGGATGGCAGCCATTCCGGCCAACTGGCTGGGTAAGCAGGTGCTCCAGCGTATGACCAGTGAGCAGTTTCGTCAAATGGTGTTTGCCCTGGTAGCGGTGAGTGGCTGTTTGATGTTGTGGGAACAACGGTTCTGGCTATGGGCTGGTTAGGCGGTTTTAGGTTTCTTCTAAGGCGAGTTCTCCTGCCGGTTCTACGACCGGCTCCGCAGGCGTGTCCAACAGGGCTGCGATAAAGGGATAGAGTGCTTCCTCGCTCTGGCCTGCCAGTTGACGCTCTTTTAGGTCAACCAGCCCTTGGGCCAGGGATTCTGCCCGTTTTTTGTAGTCCCGATGGCCCGTCAGCAGATCTAGGAAAGCATTTCGCTCAATCTGATCACGGCTGGCGTCATCAGTGATGGGAGATTGGTAGGCTGTCTCTTCCACCTCATACTTCAGCAAAAATATCAACGCCTGGCTCAGGGTTTGAAGTTGTTGCTGCAGCTGTTTGGTATCCAAGGAGAGCCGGTCAAAGCCTACCGTCCCTTGGATACGCAATTCCACCATGGGGGCATCAGCGAGGACGAGTCTGCCAGAGGCGATCGCCTGATTGACTTGGGCGATCGCCGCTTCCACCAGTTCCTCCTGGCTTTCATCCCCCTGGGTCTTGAGAACAAGGCGCACAATCGTCCGCTGGTAATAATCCTGCTTTAACTCCGCCTGGACTCCGGCAGAGGTGAACTCTACGAGATAGGCTCCCCTTTCAAAGCTGCCTTCCTCAATATTGTTGGCCTCCAGAGACCCCGGATTAAAGACCCATTCTTCTTCGCTATAGGCCTTGTGGATATGTCCTAGGGCCAAATAATCGACCCCCACCGCCTTCAGGGGCAACAGTTCCCGGTACCGCAGCGCGCCGCTATAGCGGGCAATTTGCCCCTCCAACCCATGGTGAAACATCAGTAGGGTGTTTTCAGGGCCAGGGGGTAAGGCCGCGATCGCTGCCGCAATTTGTTCAATCGCCTGGGGGGCCGCCGCCCCGTACCAATGGGAGCCGAGTACCCTGACCCCACAGGGCAAGTCAATGTATCCCCCAGAACGGGATGCGTCATCCCAATGGCTATAGTGAACAGTGCCATTGTCTCGATTTTGATCCGGTTCCAACAGCGTCAGCAACCCCCACTGGGAGAGGTATTTGAGCCAACTGGTCGCAGTGCCATAGGGACAGTTATCGTGGTTGCCCTCGATCGCTAGCACCGGAATGCCCGCATCTTTCACTTTTTGCAGACAGAGTTGGGCCTGGTTGAGTACAGCGGGCTGAATCATCCGCTGCTCAAACAGATCTCCGCAGATGATCACGAAATCGACCTTGACCTGAATGGCGTAACGGTCCAGCACATCAGAGAGGGCAAAGTAGAAGTCCTTGGTGCGCTCTTTGTTGTTGTAGCGATCGAACCCGAGGTGAATGTCGGCGATATGGAGGAACCGAGCCATGGCTAAGTTACCGGCTGAAACAGCGAAGGGCTAAAGCAGTGTAGCAAGTCAAAGATGAGGCGTGCTGGCTGGGTAACTGTCCGACGCGTTTCGCTAAGGTGATCAGGCGCAATCTCGGCGTATTTTAATAGGTGACCGCCGAACAACGCCCTAAGGTGCAGTTGCTGTGGAAGTAGCCAATTCTTCGAGCCGTTCCTGTTGATCCTGGGAGATACAGGATTGAATCATGTCCTCAATTTCACCGGTCAGAACAGGGGTGAGGGTAAAGTTCTGGCCCAGGCGATGATCGGTGACGCGGTTGTCTTTGTAGTTATAGGTGCGAATCTTCTCCGAGCGCGAGCCGGTCCCCACTTGGGAACGACGCATGGAGGTGATTTCTTCCTGCTGCTCCCGTAACATCATCTCGTACAGCTTGGCCCGCAGGATTTGCATGGCCCGCTCCCGATTTTGCAGTTGAGATCGCTCTTCCGTACAAAAAATTCGGATCCCGGTGGGTTTGTGGATCAAGTCAACGGCGGTTTCTACCTTGTTGACGTTTTGTCCCCCAGCACCCCCTGAACGGGCCGTAGACATTTCAATATCTTTAGGGTCGATGGTGACCTCAACATCATCCACCTCCGGCATAATGGCCACCGTCGCCGTAGAGGTATGGACCCTGCCCCCCGCCTCAGTGACCGGTACCCGTTGCACCCGATGGACACCGGACTCATATTTCAACTTGCTATAAACCTGATCCCCTTGGATCTCAAGAATAGCCTCCTTGACCCCCCCCATATCAGCCAGAGATTGGCTCAGGAGCTTGACCCGCCAGCGCTGTCCCTCCGCATACCGCGAATACATCCGCACCAGATCACCGGCCCAAATTCCGGCTTCATCGCCCCCGGTCCCGGCCCGGACCTCTAGCATGATGTTTTTATCATCATTGGGGTCGCGGGGTAGCAGCAGTACTTTGAGTCGATCCTCTAAGGCGGCAACCTGTTCATCTAGGGCCGATACTTCTAATGCTGCCATTTCCCGAAAGTCGGGATCGTCGATTGACTCTTTATAGACTTCGCGAGCCCCGACCAACTCTTCCTGGATCTGCTTCCAAGTTTCATAGGTGTTTACCGTTTCCTCTAAGGAGGAACGGGCCTTAGCAATTCGCTGAAACTCATCAGGATCCTTAGCCACGTCAGGATCAGCCAAACGTCGCGTTAATTCGTGAAACGTTTGGTCAACGGAGTTCAGCTTGTCTAACAGATATGCTTCAGCCATGTACTGACCTATGGGCTAAGTAACCTTGATATGCATGCGTACCCGAGGACGGGTGGCAGGGGCTCGGCTACTGCTCTGCGGACTCAGTTCCAGTGGGCTCGGCAGGGGGAGCCATGCCGTACTTCCGCATAAACCGTTCGACGCGGCCCTCGGTATCAATGATTTTCTGAGTGCCGGTGTAGAAAGGGTGATTGCCAGACCAAACATCCACACGGAGCTCGGGTTTGGTAGACCCAACCGTCATGATGATTTTGCCATCGCAATAGACTTTGGCCTCGGGATACCACTCGGGGTGAATTTCAGATTTAGGCATGGTGAATGGTTACAAATCAGGGTTGCTATGTCATTAATTGGCCAGAATTGCCCCCAGCCGCACTGTCCAGAAGTCGAATTAACGCTTGGAAAATTGAGGCGCTTTCCGGGCCTTTTTAAGACCGTATTTCCGCCGCTCTTTACAACGGGGATCGCGGGTCAAATAGCCTTCGGTTTTTAGAGGTCTACGATTGTCGGGATCCAACTGACACAGTGCCCGAGCGACGCCCATCTTAATGGCATCGGCATGGCCGGTCAGGCCACCACCATGGACGTTTGCCAAAATGTCGTAATCACTCTCCAGACCGAGGGTTTCCAGGGGGGCCTTGGCACTGGATAGATAACTGGCATTGTATTGGAGGTAGTTATCTCCAGGACGGCCATTGATCACAATTTGGCCATCGCCAGGCACGAGACGTACCCGAGCGATCGCATTTTTGCGTCGGCCTGTTCCCCAGTAGACTACGCGATCGTTAGCGTCAGTAGCTTGCATGATCATTACTCTCCTAACACGGTTTGAATAACAAGAACTTCGGGCGATTGGGCTTGGTGGGGATGGTCAGACCCGGCATATACCTTGAGTTTGGTGAACAACTTGCGACCCAGGGCATTTTTAGGCAACATCCCCTTGACTGCCTGCTCAATAATCCGCTCAGGAAGCCGGTTTTGGAGCTTTGCAAAGGTCTCGGTTTTCATCCCGCCGGGACGACCAGAGTGACGGCGATAGAGTTTCTCTTCCCGTTTATTGCCCGTCACGGTCACCTTGTCGGCATTGATGACCACGACAAAATCCCCTGTATCCATATTGGGGGTATAGGTGGGTTTGTTTTTGCCTCGCAAAACCTTGGCGATTTCGGTGGAAAGACGACCCAGCCTTTGATCAGCGGCATCAACGATATACCACTTTCTCTCAAGGGTATCGACTGGGGGGACATAGGTTTTAGTCATGGGTGTTTCCTACAGGTCTAAAAATCAATAACAAAAGATAGAAAGCTTAGGGGGGATGAGATTCAGTTCATACCGCCACCGTTAGGGGGGGTGGACTGAACTGGAACTGAGGCTGGGTGTCAAACCAGAGGTTCGGCGCAAAGGGAAAGGTGTCATACCCAACCCGAAGTAAACACAAACCCTTTGCAGGGGCCGAATACTTTACCTGTTCCCGCTGTTGAGTTTGCCATAGGTGAGTAAAGTCATCGACGCTCAAGAGCCCCCGTCCCACCTGCACCAACAGCCCCATAATCAAGCGCACCATGCCATAAAGAAAGCCAGTTGCCTGTAACTCCACCATCAAGAAATCAGCTTGGCGATGACAAACAGCGTCTTGCAACTCAACCCATGAATGGGCGCGTCCCGAACCAGCTCGATGGAAAGCAGATAAGTCGTGGTAACCCACCAGAGGATCAAGGGCGGCCTGAATCAAGGTCTCACTTAAAGGCTGGTAATAGTAGTGCCAGGTAAACGGACTGACAAACAAGTTGGGAACCGCGTCGGTGTACAAGGTATACCGATATCGTCGCCATCGGGCCGAAAATTGGGCGTGCCAATCCTCTGGAACAATTGCCGCCGCCCGAATTAAGATGTCTTCGGGCAAGCGGGCGTTCAAAATTGTTGCCCACCGATGAGCCGGAATCAATGTGGGGGCATCAAAGTGGGCGACTTGACCCGCACCATGAACGCCCGCATCCGTGCGCCCGGCCCCAATCAACGTGACGTAATACCCCAAGAATGATTTCAGGGCTAGCTCGATATCTCCCTGAACTGTTCTGGCTTGAGATTGACGTTGCCATCCATGAAAACGAGTCCCCACGTACTGCACCACCAATGCCACCCGCTGGGTTTGGCAAGGGAGTGATGTACCTTTATCACGCAATTGTGTGACTAGTGGGGTTGACGGACTCATCTCAATAGATCCTTAGGTCAGCTCGATAATCGCCATATCAGCGTTATCCCCACGACGGCTCACCGTCCGAAAGATGCGGGTATAGCCACCCTGGCGATCGCCATAGCGATCGCTAGCTTGGTCAAACAAAGCATGAACCAACTGCTTGTCATACAGGTACCCGATCGCTCGACGCCGAGCGGCCAAAGAACCGTCCTTAGCCAAGGTGATGATGTGCTCAGCTTCAGAGCGCACCGCTTTAGCCCGAACCTTGGTCGTAGTAATACGGCCATGGCGAATCAATTCAGTGGTTAATGCTCGCAACAGAGCGCGACGCTGATCAGCCGGAAGCCCCAGCTTGGGCACACGACAACCGTGACGCATTTTAATTCCCCCAATCACTAAACAATAAAAATCCGAAGCCAGGGCTCCGGAAGGGTTACCTCAGTGAGATGGGCACTGAGGTAGTCGGTCTTCACCTACACGGGCTTTGAGGCTTCAGTCGCGAGGGTGATGCCCAGACGCTGCTGCAGAGCTTCAATCACCTCTTCTGCTGATTTCTGACCAAAGTTTTTGATCTCCAGCAGGTCTTCTTGGGTGTAATCAAGCAAGTCTGAAACGGAATTAATCTGAGCCCGCTTCAAGCAGTTGTAGGCTCTCACCGACAATTGCAGCTCTTCAATCGGGATTTGGTTAGCTGGATCTTCTTCCCGAGTCGATTCATCCTGTTTTGGCTCAAGGGTGACATCCTTAAGGGGATTAAATAAATCAACCAAGATAGCCGCCGCTTCGCTCATGGCCTGCTGCGGTGTCACACTGCCATTAGTCCATACATCGAGGAGAAGCCGATCCTTTTGAAGGGCTCCACCCACAATGATTTCTTCAACGGTGTAATTCACCTTGCGGACAGGCATAAACACGGCATCAATCTGCATGAAATCGAGCGCTGTAGCTTCATCGCGCGCCCGATCCACAGCTCGATACCCTTGTCCCTGCTCGATCCGGAACTCCATCTCTAGGGTATGACCCTCAGCGACAGAGGCAATGTACTGCTCAGGATTAATGAACTCGACCTCTGAAGGCAGTTCGAAATCCCCAGCAGTCACTTTGGCCGGACCCTGGACCATGAGCCGTCCAATTTGCGGCTGGGTTGAATAGCTCTTCAACACCACCACTTTCATATTGAGCAGAATGTCCAGCACATCCTCCCGGACGCCGGGGATGGTCGAAAACTCGTGGGTTGCCCCGGCAATACGGACAGCAGTAATCGCTGATCCATAAAGATTAGACAGCAATACTCGCCGTAAGGCATTACCAACGGTAATCCCCTGACTACGTTCCAATGCCTCAATGACAAATCGACTATAGTAGCTCTCGTCGTCAGCAATTACGGATTCGACGCACTCAACTTGAAACTGTGCCATAACAGGGCCTCCCTTTGCCTCACCACTATCCAAGAATTCTAAACACGTCGCCGCTTGGGTGGACGGCAGCCATTATGGGGAATCGGGGTCACATCTCGAATCAACGTGATCTCTAAGCCCGCACCCTGTAAGGCCCGAATCGCGGTCTCACGACCAGCACCAGGACCACTTACCATAACCTCAATTTGCCGCATCCCTTGGTCCATCGCTCGCCGCGCCGCACTATCGGCTGCAGTTTGAGCGGCAAAAGGTGTACCCTTTTTGGCTCCCTTAAACCCACTTGCACCAGCGGATGACCATGACACCGCTTCACCATTCGTATCGGTGATCGTGACAATAGTGTTATTAAAAGTAGATTGAATATGCGCTACGCCGCTCGGGATATTCTTCTTAGTCTTACGACCGCCCGGTTTACGTGTTGGTTTAGCCATGACCTCCCTAATCGTCCTATATAACTCTGAACTACTGATGCAATCTTAGTGAATGGACTCAAAGCAACGCATGTAATGACCTGAACCTTAAGTCATCACATACATCAGCCTTAATAACCTGAATTATTTCTTGGGCGCTTTCTTTTTGCCCGCAATTGTCCGCTTAACGCCCCGACGGGTCCTGCTATTGGTTCGAGTTCTTTGCCCTCTAACGGGTAACCCAGCTCGATGGCGACGCCCTCGGTAAGAACCAATATCCATCAGGCGCTTGATGTTCATGCTCTCCCAGCGCCGCAGATCCCCTTCTACCTGGAAATCATCATTTTCGACTGCATCGCGAAGACTAGCCACATCACTGTCACTAAGGTCCCGCACCCGAATATCAGGGCTGACACCCGTCTTGCTTAAAATCCCCTTGGAGCGAGATAAGCCAATCCCGTAGATATAAGTCAACCCAATTTCGACCCGCTTATCTCTGGGCAGGTCAACACCAGCAATCCGTGCCACTTTTACTTTCTCCCTACAATCTTTAAGGTGCGTCGGCACCAGAAAATAACTGAGTTTGCTTTCTTTGTTCGTGACCTATGGAAGTCTGCTCTAAAAACTCGGCAAAACGACAATAGACCGTCAGAACCGACAATCACCCCTGCCGTTGCTTATGCTTGGGGTTAGAACAAATAACCATCACCCGCCCTTTGCGGCGGATGACGCGACATTTGTCACACATTCTACGGACAGATGCTCGCACTTTCATGCCCTAAAATTTTGCGCCTCATTACAGAATTGCCATCCTAGCAAAGCTAAGACGACTCAGTCAAATTTTTCGCTATCAAAATGACACAGTGCGCTCAAAAACAAAGGCAGGTACTCCGATCAGCACCTGCCTTTGTTTTGTGTTGTTAAGGGATGGTTACTGGGTTAAACCATCAGAATGGGTCCGGCGAAACTTAAGCGCCCCGCTTTAGGGCTGCTTCCACTTGCTTGAACTCTTGCTCAAGGCGCTGCTGTAATTTCTCTGGGAAAGGCCGGTTGGGGTAGGAACTGTAGTGACCGGCGATCGCATTGAGGGCAGTACTCACAGTGGTATATGAGCTCAGGCCCGAGACCGCACCATCTCGACGGTAGCGGGAAGTGAAGTCACTGATTACTTCACGGGCATTGGCCTGGGCAGCAGCTCTTTCAGGCGCATCCTGAGGCAGGCTGATGGTCGTTCTCAGGTTTTCAATGATGGCTAGCGTATCTTGGCGATAATCCCCAGTGATCTGACCACTAATACCAGCATCACCACATCCAGACAGACCAATGACCGCGACCAGGATCAAGGCAAATAAACGAGTAAACAGTTGTCTCATGGATAGTTGAAGAATTTCTTGAAGGAGTCGTACGCAATGGACTGTC
Source organism: Cyanobacteriota bacterium (assembly GCA_027592485.1). Classification (GTDB taxonomy): domain Bacteria; phylum Cyanobacteriota; class Cyanobacteriia; order Phormidesmidales; family Phormidesmidaceae; genus PCC-6406. Next base: position 6,244 of record JAQCKL010000001.1, on the reverse strand, counting down.
CGAAATGATTCGGAAATCGTGACGCTATTCTACCGTGCGGTGTCATCACAATGTTGAACCACGCTCCCCAAGCAAGCCTGGTACTCATGCTTCGCCATCCAACGCCTAAGGTCCCGTCCCTGAATCTAGGGCCTTAAGCGGGGTAAATCCGTAGGCGGCGATTGGGCTCGTCGCCGAAGCTAAGGGACTTGAGATGGTAATGTTCAGCCAACTCATGTTGCATTTTCCGAATCCGGGATGAACGGGGCAGTAACTCTACGGGCTGCCCTTTGGGGATGACAATTTGTTCTACCGCAAGCCGGGCTTCTTCCAAGGCTTCTAATTCGTTCGCCTCTTCCCCTTGGCTGAATAGATTCAGATTGATATTGGCTGGGGTACTGCCCTCCTCAGGATCGAGGAGGCGCTGCAGCGATCGCACGATTTGGGGAATGCCATTGGACTTGACCGTATGGATGGGTAATTGCCGCGTCTTGGCCACATGGCGCAATTTAGAGTGACTCTTGATATGGGAGCGCAGGGCCAGGACCGCATCGGCCAGCTCTAAGTCCTTGGTTAGGGTTACCGGCAAGTGCAGCGTTCGAATCACGTGCTCAAGATGATGTCGGCTGATCCCATAGGGGTATAGCCGTAAAATTTCCTCGCCATTGGGTCCAAATTCAGGGGCAGCCTCTTCGCTCAGCGATAAAGGATCGGTGAATGGAGAACTAACCTCGATAGCGCGCATCGTTGGCTCAGAGACATCTAGCAAATGTTGAAAATGTTGCTCCTCAGGGGTCATCACCCGCCGTACCTCTGACGGCGAAGCCGTGCTGAGGGGAGTCATGTGTCCAGAAGCTCGCCATCCCTTTTTGGCAAAACCCACAGTTGTGCGATCGCTGCGATTAGAGATGGCTCGCAATGGCGTTTCAGGCGCTTCGTGGCTGATCGCAACTTGGCCATCTGAGTCAGTACTGCGGACTTGCATGCCCGGCTGGCGTCCTCGCAACAGGCTATCGATGGTGGTGGCGACATCTTCATGGACCACCCAGCGCTGGCGTTCACTCATTTCAATAGCAATTTCAAAGGTTGGGGGAGCCTTTCGTTCCAAAACGCTTTTTTGGCTGCCCCGGCGACGGGCCTCATCATCCCCCAAGGTTACCGATTGCACCCCTCCCACCAAATCTGACAATGTGGGGTTTTTGATCAGATTTTCCAGGCGATTGCCATGGGCTGTGCCCACGAGCTGTACGCCCCGTTCGGCAATCGTACGAGCTGCAGTGGCCTCGAGTTCAGTGCCGATTTCATCAATCACAATGACTTCAGGCATATGGTTTTCCACCGCCTCAATCATCACCTGGTGCTGCAATTCAGGTTTTGCAACTTGCATACGCCGAGCTCGACCAATGGCAGGATGTGGGATATCTCCGTCCCCAGCAATTTCATTGGACGTGTCAATAATGACGACCCGCTTCTGAAAGTCATCGGCTAGGACCCGAGCAATTTCCCGAAGTGCAGTGGTCTTCCCGACCCCTGGCCGCCCCAACATCAGGATAGATCGCCCGGTTTCGACTAAATCTCGAATCATGCCGATGGTGCCGAATACGGCTCGTCCCACCCGACAGGTCAACCCCACCACCTCACCGGAACGATTGCGAATGGCACTGATGCGGTGCAAGGTTTGCTCAATGCCGGCTCGATTATCGCCACCAAAATACCCAACTCGCTCAATACAGTAATTGAGTTCGTCCCGTGAAACCATGGTTTCGGTGAGATATTGAGCCTCTCCGGGAAAACGTGCTTCAGCCCGACGACCCAGGTCCAAAACCACTTCAATTAATTGCTCCCGACGGGGGTGCTGCTCGAGTAGCGTGCGCAGGTGTTGAGGGAGGATCGCCAGCAGCGAACCCAAATCATCGTTAGTGCCGGTGGCTATGGGAGACTGATCCGGCTGTGGGCTAGATGCCTTAGGGGCATTGGGAACCATCGCTTCGTCGGAGAAATTTACCATAACCGCTCTAATTCAGAGTGAAAGGCCAAAATCAGACAATAACTGGGGACAACGGTGGAGCCGTTGTTGTAGAATGCAGGCCCTTGAGGGGACCCATCAAGGCTCGGCACTGCTGGACCGCTTGTTCGAGCAAATCTGGGAAAGTCTCCAGATGCATCGCATTACCCTGCCCAGAACAAGCCATATCGGTATTCATCTCCAGGGTACTGAAAATGGGCTGTAGCAATTTACGGGCATAGCTGCCATAGGCAACACCTCCAAAAAAAGGACTTAACTTGTTGCCTGGGTTGCCGTTAAAACAAGCAATGGATTTTTCCGCGTTGTTCCAACCTGGAAGCATAGACAGTTTTGGCACGGTTTGATGGTTTGTTCCGCCAGCCAGTTGGATATAGCCGGGTGGACCTGTTTGCAGCATCTTCTGGCCGTAACGAATCGTGGCATGGGTCGTCCCGGAGCCAATATCTCCACTCATGGGGCGACCATCGGTTTGCCACACTAACGGTATCGACAGGGGCTCCAGAGTGCGGTAAAGCTGCCACAGGTAATCAATCACGCCATCGCCATTTGGGCAGCTAATAGACAAAAGTTTGAGCTGAGACAAATAGGGTTGAATGCGCTGAAACAACTGTTCAAAGGGTTGCTGTCGGCCAATTTGGGTGTGAATTTCGATCGCATCCACCGCCCCTATGACTTGGGACAGGACAGTAACAGCGGGTGTGACGTGATTTTCAGCTTCAATTACCTGTGGGGGACAGACCGTGAAGCAGCGGCCACACCCATAGCAACGACTGCTGATGACTCCCGACGGATCATTCTCGGCAAAGGTGATCGCTGCAGTCGGGCAAGTTGAAATGCAGGGGCGCGAACAATCAGCTGGGCAATGCTCGGGATTAAAAGTTGCTTTACGGAAGTGAGGATCTTCGCCGTCATTGATGCTGATCATCAACCATGGACGATAGAACGGATCGTGCCATGGGGAACCCACCCTGAGCTCAGCGGCAGTATCCACAGCTTCCTGAACAATCTTGATGACTGTGGGATCCGCAGCGACATCAATGCAATCAACCCCTGCCAACGTGTAAGCCAAGGCTAGATTGCGGATAACAGGCAGGTGCTGGTAACTTGCGCCACAAATGAGCTTGAACCAGCAACCAGATTGAAGAGACTTGATAGGGTCCGTTTGTTCGCTCACATCCCCATGCTAGCCAGTTCTTGGTGAAACTGCTGCACCATTTAAATAACAGCATTTCCTTGCCAGAGAGAAGACTTTGACGGGCTTAGAGCAGATCCCGTAAAGGCTGCCAGCTAAATTCGCGATCGCCCCCCATCTCCAAGACCACCTTAAGCTGCGGGCGTTTCTCGGGCAACTCAGCCAAATACAGCAACTCTTGCCGAGACAAAATATGCCCTTCCAATAACCACAGCACCAAACCTTTAGATTGGCTTGCTAGGGATTCAAAACGGTAATTAACGATGGGTGGCACGAAATAGGTATAACCGACCGCCGCACCTTGGCCAATGGTTTTTTTGCCGAGATGGGCGGGACGAACGCCGTGAACATCAGTTAGATAGGCCGACAGATCTCCCAGCCCCCTAACAGTGAGGTTCATCGTCTCGTAACCGGCGGCCCTTAACCGTCGCTGATAGCGACCTTCAAACCCGCCTTCAAGGGGCATACGTACCGCCAAAGCACCTGCCGAGTCCAAATCGCGAGTGAATTTGCGGCCAACAATAAGTAAAGGCATCGTGATGCTTAGCTCCGGCAGTTATGACTCAGTACTAGATAAGGTCAGCTGTCAGCCCTTAGTTTAAGCCAAGGAGGCCCATGCTCACTACCCCGAAAATCCTAAACTTGTCAGCCGATTACCTTGTGCAATAGGACTGCCACGAATGACAGCAATAAAAAACTAGACATCTCCATAAAGAGTGTGTAAGATGATTAATCGTCGCTGGAAACAGATACTGGGCGTTCAACGCACTAAGTCTGAGCGACATTTTATATCTTTGTTGCCTCTTCAACACCGTCTTACGGGTTTCGGTAAACGGACTTCCGCTTTGATTAAAAAGGTGTGTGCTGTATCAGCAGCACTGGAATGCAGCCTGCGTTAGTGACAGCGTCAATAGTTGCTGTCACTTTTACTCTGGCCTTTGGTTATGAGTTAAGCGCGCAGTTGATGTGAGTTGTCTGTAGTTAGTGGAGATGGGAACGGTGTCAGTTGGCATTCTCGGTACCAAGTTAGGTATGACCCAGATTTTTGACGAGCAAGGGAATTCCATTCCAGTGACCGTCATTCAGGCGGGGCCATGTGTGGTTACCCAGGTCAAAACTCTACAAACAGATGGCTACGCCTCTGTGCAGCTCGGCTACGGTGAGGTGGCCGAAAAGGCCCTTACCAAGCCTGAGTTAGGGCATTTGTCAAAAGCAAATGCAACGCCTCTTCGTCATTTGAAGGAGTATCGCACTGATGAGGTGGGCAGCTTTGAGTTAGGCCAAGTGTTGACCGCTGACCGGTTTGAGATAGGGCAGATCATAGACGTCAGTGGCACCAGCATTGGTAAAGGTTTTGCCGGTTATCAAAAACGGCATAACTTTCATCGTGGTCCAATGGCTCACGGCTCTAAAAATCACCGTGCTCCGGGTTCGATTGGTGCAGGTACTACCCCCGGTCGGGTCTACCCTGGCAAGAAAATGGCGGGCCGGTTAGGGGGAGTCAAGGTGACAACCCGTAAGCTGACCGTTGTGAGAATTGATAGCGATCGCAATCTGCTGATTGTGAAAGGGTCCGTCCCCGGTAAGTCTGGGACCCTTCTCAGCATCACCCCGACAAATCGCGTGGGTCAAGCTTAGAGATTTTTCGGGGTATCAGTAGCAGGCATGAGCATTGCAGGAATAGAACGTCATGGTTGAGTGCACTATTAAAGATTGGCAAGGAAACGAGGCCGGTAACGCCTCGTTAGAGCTGAAAACAGCCAAGCCAGAAAACGCGTCCCACATTGTTCATCGAGCCCTTGTTCGCCAGATGCACAATGCGCGACAAGGGACCTTGTCAACCAAGACGCGGGCCGAAGTTCGCGGGGGTGGTCGCAAGCCTTGGCGTCAAAAAGGTACGGGTCGTGCTCGGGCTGGTTCTAGCCGGTCTCCCTTGTGGAAAGGTGGGGGTGTGACTTTTGGCCCGAAACCCAGAGACTTTAGCGTCAAAATGAATCGCAAGGAGCGACGCCTTGCACTTTGTACGGCTTTCCAAAGTCGTGCCGAAGACATGGTCGTTGTCCAAGAATTTGCCGATCAGTTGTCCCGCCCTAAGACAAGAGATCTAGTTGAGGCCTTAGGTCGCTGGGGAATATCAGCTAGTGAGAAAGTATTGCTGATTGTGGCAGAGCACCAGGAAATGGTGACCCTGTCTGCTCGCAATCTCAGCAAACTCACTTTGATTTCGGCAAACAACCTCAACATCTATGACTTGTTGGCTGCAGATCGCTTAGTGGTAACGGCAACAGCCTTAGAGAAAGTACAGGAGGTTTACGGTGGCTAAAGTTATTGAGCCCGCAACACTGGCCGACCTGATTCGTCGTCCCATCGTCACCGAGAAAGCAACCTTGTTGTTGGAAAACAACCAGTACACCTTTGAGGTCATGCCAAGGGCTACTAAGCCAGAAATCAAGGCTGCGATCGAGTCTCTTTTTAATGTAAAGGTCACTGGCATTAGCACCTTAAACCCCCCCCGGAAACAGCGCCGTATGGGTAAGTTTGCGGGCTACCGAGCCACCTATAAGCGGGCAGTGGTCACCTTGGCTGCAGGGGATTCTATTCCCCTATTCCCAGATGTTTAAAGCCGGAGGCTTTAAACATCTCCCCTTGGGCAAAACATTGTCGCAATTTATTTTCTTAGTGAGTTAAGTCATGGGCATTCGTTCCTACCGACCATATACCCCTGGAACTCGTGAACGTACTGTCTCAGAGTTTTCTGAGGTTACCCGCAGCGAGCCAGAAAAATCTTTAACTCGCTCTGTTCATCGTCCCAAAGGGCGAAATAATCGCGGTGTTATCACTTGTCGTCACCGTGGTGGTGGGCACAAGCGACTTTATCGCATCATTGACTTTCACCGCAGTAAGCGCGACGTGCCCGCCAAGGTTGCTGCCATTGAGTACGACCCCAACCGCAATGCCCGTATCGCCCTATTGCACTATCAAGATGGCGAGAAGCGCTATATTCTTCACCCCGCCAAGCTATCGGTCGGAGATACCGTTACGGCGGG